>CAYNYN010000060.1:0-14417 GCA_964401445.1 uncultured Saprospiraceae bacterium
TAAACACTAAACTTTAAACTCTAAACTCAAGCCCTCAACCGATCATGATTACCCACCGCATCGGCCTGTTCTTCGGCTCGTTCAACCCCGTGCACAACGGGCACATGATCATCGCCAACGTCATGGCCACCCAGACCGACCTGGACGAGGTGTGGCTGGTGGTGTCGCCCCAGAACCCGCTCAAGCCCCGCAAGACGCTGGCGCGCGACTACGACCGCCTGCATCTGGTGCATCTGGCCATCGGCGACAACCCGCACCTGCGCGCCAGCGACGTGGAGTTCGGCCTGCCTCGCCCCTCCTATACCATCGACACGCTGACTCACCTGCGGGAAAAGTACCCGCAGCACGCCTTCTCCCTCATCATGGGCAGCGACAACCTGCAGACGCTGCACCGATGGAAAAACTACGAGCTCATCCTTCGCGACTATCACATCTACGTCTATCAGCGGCCCGGCTACGAGGGGGGCGAGCTGGCAGCACATCCGCACGTACACGTCGTGTCCGACGTGCCGCTGCTGCAACTCTCGGCCAGCTACATCAGGCAGTGCATCCGGAAGGGCTATTCGGTACAGTACATGGTGCCCGATGCCGTGTTCCGCTATCTGGAGGAGAGCGGACTGTACCGGTGAGTGCGTGCTAATTTGCCGTCAGGCGGCAATAATCGCGGTGGCCTTGCTTTCTTAGGGCCGAACAAGTTCGATTCGACATGAGCGACAAACGATACACCCGGCCGAGCCTGTGGCTGTTCTTTCTTTTTGCCTTTGCGGCAAACGCAGCCGCCCAGGAGCCGCTGGCCATCGGACAATGGCGTTCGTGGCTGCCCTACCAGTCGGGCCGCTACGTGACCCAGAGCGCCGAGGCCGTGTGGTATGCCACCGAGCTGTCGGTGATGCGCGTGGACAAAGCCGACTTTTCGCTCGATTACCTGAGCAAGGTGGAAGGACTAAGCGGTGTGGGCGTCCATCTCGTCAAGTACCACCCGGGGGCGCAGGTGCTCATGGTGGTGTACGACGATGGCGTGATCGACCTGGTGGACGACGCGCGCATCCTGACGGTGCCCAGCCTGGCCGAGAGCAACATCATCATCGGCGAGAAGCGGGTCAACGACGTCTTCTGCAGCGGCAGCGCGCGTGCGTGGCTGGCCGGCAATTTCGGCCTCAGCCGCTTCGACGTCCAGACCGGCCTGTTCGAAGGCACCACCCGCATGCCGGTGGAGGCGCGCGGAGTGGTGGTCTGGCGCGACTCGGTGTGGGTGAGTACCGACGAAGGGCTCTACGCCGCCCCCTTGCAAGGGGTCAATCTCGACGATTTCGGCAACTGGCGCTGGCTGGGGCCCGAGGCGGGCTTCCCGGCCGACTACAGCGCGGGCGCGCTGGCCGTGTTTGCCGACAGGCTCTACCTGGCGATGGATGGCCGCCTGGTGCGCTATGCCGACGGGCAGGTGACCGAGGTGCACCAGGAAAGCGGCATGAGCCTGCACTTCCTCACGGCCGAAGGCGCCCATCTGGTGGCGGGCTTCCGCTGCAACGGCGACTGCAATGGCCGGCTGTTGTACTTCGACGCGGCCGATCAGTACGAGCCCTCGGCGGCGCAGTGCGTCAACCGGCCGCTCTACGCCATCGAGGACGAGCAGGGCCGCGTGTGGATCGCCGACGAGTGGCGCAAGTTTCGGCTCGACCGCCGCGATGGCAGCGGTGAATGCTATCAGTTTGCCACCAACACGCCCTGGTCGGCCAATACCTACGACATCGAGCTGTGGCAGGACGAGGTGTGGATCGCCGCGGGCGGCGTGAGCAGCATCTTTGGCTACCTGTTTCGTCCCGACGGCATCATGGCGCGCGTCGATGGGCAGTGGAGCGCCTACAACAAGTTCACGCGCCCCGAGCTGAACGGCCTGGAAGACTTCCTCGCCGTGCAGATCCATCCCGAGACCGGCGTCGTCTATGCCGGCTCCTTCCTCGACGGGCTGGTGGTGTACGATCGCCAGCAGTTCACGGTGTACAACGACACCAACTCGACGCTCAACAACGCCATCGGCGACCCGCTGCGCACGCGCGTGTCGGGGCTGGCGCTCGACGGCGAGGGCAACCTGTGGGTGGCCAACCATAGCGCCGAGCGCCCCTTCTCGGTGCTGCGCCCCGACGGCACCTGGCTGAGCTTCGCGCCGCCCTGCGTGGCGCACGAGCTGGCGCAGGTCGTGGTCGATCTGTTCGGCTACAAGTGGTTCGTGGTGACCAACAACAACGCCGGCGTGCTGGTGTACGACGATGGCGGCACCATCGAAGACCCCTCCGACGATCGCTGCCGCCTCTTCACGGCCCTCAACAGCGAGCTGCCCACCAACAAGGTCAACTGTCTGGCCGTCGACCTCGACGGCGCCGTGTGGGTGGGCACCAACGAAGGGCCCATCATTTTCGAGTGCGACCCCTTCGTCGATCAGTGCACCGGCTCGCGGCGCATCGTCGAGCAGGACAACTTCGGCGCCTACCTGCTCGAGGACGAGGACGTGCGCACCATCGCCGTCGATGGCGCCAACCGCAAATGGGTGGGCACCACCAATGGCGTGTTCGTCCTCTCACCCGACGGCCTGGAGGAGCAGGCGCGCTTCACTGCCGACAACAGCCCCCTGTTCGACAACCTCATCACCGACATTGCCATCCATCCCCAGACGGGCGAGGTGTACATCGGCACGGGCAAGGGCATGCTCAGCTATCGCGCCGAGGCCACGGCAGGCGGCGTGGTGCACCAGTCGGACGTGCTCGTCTTCCCCAATCCCGTCCGTCCCGACTATGAGGGACCCATTGCCATCGAGGGGCTGGCACGCGACGCCAACGTGAAGATTACCGACCTGCACGGCCAGCTCGTGTACGAAACGACGGCGCTGGGCGGCCGGGCCATCTGGTATGGCACCGACTACAACGGCCGCAGGGTGCAGTCGGGCGTCTATCTGGTGTTTGCCACTTCCGACAATATCCAGAACCCCGACACGGCCGTGGCCCGCATCCTCGTCATTCACTGAGCAGGCGCGCCCGGTCGGCTTCCGACAGGACGCTGGTCTCGAGCACGCGCTGGTAGTAGGCTTCGTACTGCGGCAGGATGACGTTGATGTCGAAGCGGCGGGCCTGCTCCAGAGCATTTTTGCGGAACGTCTCGAGCATTTGCTCGTCGCTGAGCAGGCGGATGGCATTGCGCGCCATGTCTTCCACGTCGCCGATGTTGCTCAGGAAGCCCGTCTTGCCGTGGATGTTCACTTCGGGCAGGCCACCCGTGTTGGTGCTGATGACGGGCACCTCGCAGGCCATGGCCTCAAGGGCGGCCAGGCCGAAGCTTTCGTTTTCGGAAGGCATGATGAACAGGTCGGCCACGGCCAGGATCTCTTCGATGGCGTCCTGCTTGCCCAGGAAGCGGATGTCGTCGCACAGCCGGAGCTGCCGGCACAGCTCTTCCAGCTTGCGCCGCTCGGGGCCGTCGCCCACCAGCAACAGCTTGGCCGGCATCCGGGCGCGCACCAGCCGGAACACGTGCAGCACGTCTTCCACCCTTTTCACCTTGCGGAAATTCGACACGTGCACCAGGATGCGCTCGCCCTCGGGCGCGATGGCTTTCTTGAAGTGGTCCTTGTTCTCGCGATGGAAGCGCGTGAAGTCCACGAAGTTGTAGATCACCTCGATATCGCGCTGGATGTCGAAATATTCGTACGTCTGCTGGCGCAGGCTCTTCGACACGGCCGTCACCCCGTCCGATTTGTTGATGGAAAACTCGACCACCGGCGCAAAGGAAGGGTTGTTGCCCACCACCGTGATGTCGGTGCCGTGCAGCGTGGTAATGACGGGGATGTAGCGGCCCCGCTGCAGCAGCACCTTCTTGGCCAGGTAGGCCACCGTGGCATGCGGGATGGCGTAGTGTACGTGCAGCAGGTCCAGCTTTTCGTAGTGCACCACCTCCACCAGCTTGCTGGCCAGCGTGGTGTCGTAGGGCGGATATTCGAACAGCGGATAGTCGTCGTCCGTCACCTCGTGGAAAAAGATGTTTTCGTGGAAGGTGGTGAGGCGGGGCGGCCGCCGGTAGGTGATGAAGTGCACCTGATGGCCGCGCTTGGCCAGACCTACGCCCAGCTCGGTGGCCACCATGCCACTGCCGCCGTAGGTAGGATAACAGACGATGCCGATTTTCATGGTGTCGGGTGTTTGCCGGCTTTCGCCAAAAATGGCGCACGCGCCGGGTGGATATCTTTCAATACGTTTTGCCTCGGGCAAAGTTGGCGAAAAACCCTCAAGCCGGATGTGACGGCGCCGACATCCGTCCCTGATGGGAGAGAGAAGAGCGCACGGTGTTTTCGGCCGTCCATTGTCGCGAGCTGCCTGGTTCGATTTATCGGAAAAGCGAGCTTCCGCCATCTCAACATCGCGCCCACGGGGATGAGGCCTGCCCCGGCGCCAAAAAACAAACGGCAGGATGGAAGCACCATCCCGCCGTTTGCATGGTCTCGTGCAGAGCCCCTTATCGGACGATCACGAGTTTTTCGAAATGGGGCAGCTTGCCCGACTGGAGGCGAATGATGTACATGCCGGCCGGCCAGGCGTGCACGTCGAGCGGCACGTCCTGCTCGACGACGTGGTCGAACTGGCGCTGCCACATCAGCCTGCCTTCCATCGAGAAGATATCCACGCGCACATCGCTGCTTTCCGACAGGCGGAAGCGCATGAGCGCTTGTCCGTCGGTGGGGTTGGGCGACAGCGTCACCTGTTCCACCCGCACCTGCTCGCGCGTGCCGACGAGGGCAGGCACTTCATACTCTTCGATCTGCATGCACCCCAGGGCGTCGCTCACCGTGACGGTGTAGAAGCCGGGGTCGAGCCCAACGAGTGTGGTGCCCATGGCGCCGTTGCTCCACTCGTAGGTGTAGGGTCCGATGCCGAAGAGCGGTTCGTTCAGATGGATCTCGCCGTCGGCAGTGCTGGCGCCCTCGGCCGGCGTCACTTTTGCCGTCAGGCCCAGCGTGGGCGGACAACCCAGAATGTTGATGTTGTCCAGGTCGATCCAGTAGTCGCCGGCGCCCCAAATGGCCACGAAGCGGATGTTGACGGCCGCACCGGCCCAGGGCGACAGGTCGATGCCGATGGTGGTGAAGTCGGTGGTGGGCACGTGGTCGGTGCCGACGAGGGTGAAGACCGTGTCCCAGGTTTCGCCGCAGTCGGCGCTGAGCAGCACCTTGAGCGAGTCGCCGCTGGTGGTGTTGGTGGCCACGGTGCCGGACGACCAGTTCACGTAGCGGTAGTCGAAGGTGAGCGAGTCGCCGTCGTTGATGGGACCCACGCGGTAGGTCGTCACCTCGAACAGCTGGTCGCCCGAGTACAGGTTGTCGGAGATGACGGCCGTGGGGTTGTTGTGTGCGTTGGGCGCATAGACGATGTTGCCGAATTCGCTATGCGTCCATTCGGCCGGAAACTCCAGCGACTCGAAGTCTTCCACGAGGGGCAGGTAGTAGGCCGTCACGATGTCGATGGCAAAGGTGTCGTTGCTGCGGTCGCTGTCGTTGTCGAGTTCGGTCCACACCTCCACGTGGTAGGTGCCCGGCTCGCTGAAGTCCCACTTGGTGTCGAACTCGACGTAGATGAGCGAGTCGTTGCCCAGCACGCCGGTGAACAGGCCGTCGGTAGGCACGGGGATGCCTGCCGGCACGCCGTTGACGCTGTACTTGAAGGGGAAGAGCGACTGGGGTGCCTGCCCGTAGTTGGCCAGCAGCACGCCGATGGTCTCTACGCCGAGGTTGCAGGCCGTGTCGGGGTTGGGACGCAGCAGGCCGGCCACGCCCACGTCATTGAGCCAGAGGGTCTGGAAGGAGAAAGGCCCGAGGTGCTTGCTGCGCTCGGTCGAGTCGCACACGGCGTAGATGTAGACGTCGTACCAGGTGTGTTCCGTCAGGCCGGTGAGCGTGAACATGGTGGCGCCGGGCGCTACCTGGGCGCTCTGGCCCGTGCCGAGCGTGAAGCCCAGCGGACCCCACTCGATCACGTGCGGCGTCAGGTCGTCGGCAGCCTCCCACATGAAGATGGCATTGGTGGCATTGACGTCGTACACGCCGGCGCTGAGCGGCGGGGCACAGCTGGGGCAGGCCACGATGGAAGTGACGTCGCCCGTTTGCGGATAGGGCCCGTCGGAGAATACGACGTTGCCATCGGGGTCGACGATGTTGTAGCTCACCTCGTTCTCGAACGAACCCGGTGCGTACGACACGAAGAAGGGCACGTTCTGCAGTGCGGTGAACTGGAAGGTGGCTTCGTTGCCGGTGGTGAAGGTGTAGTCGGTGCTCTGGCCGTTGATGGTGATGGTGAGCACCGCGCCGTTCCAGCCGTCGCCGAACGAGTCGAACAGCTGGAGCGTGTAGGTGCAGGTGTCGCCCGTAGCGCCCGGCGGCGTGTAGGTGGTGGTGAAGGTGTAGGGACCCACGGTGTTGCTCACCGAGTCCTCGCCGCACACGGCCTCGATGTAGAGGTCGTATTCGACGCAGGGGTTGAGACCTTGCAGCAGGTAGGGCGGCAAGGTGGTCGTATCGGTCAGGCCCACGCCTGGCGGGAAGCCCGAGGGGCCCCATTCGAGCTGGTAGTACAGGTGGGCGCTGTTGGGGGGCCAGGTGGCCAGCGCCGTGGTGTCGGTGATGTCGGTGATCTCTACGGCAAAGGGGTTGGGTGCCGGGCAGTTGGGGCAGGAAGCCACGTCGTTGTACACTTCGCTGAGACTGAACGAGGTGGTGGCGGTGGCCAGCACGAAGCCGTCGGCGTCGTAGAGCGTGATGGTGCCGCTGTTGAAGGTGAGGTAGTTGTAGGTGACCACCACGGGATAGCCGTCGAGTACGTCGATGGGGAAGGTGGCCTGCGCGCCATCGTCGTTGACGCCGTCGAGCGTGTAGGTCGTCGTCACGCCGTTGACGGTCACCGAGACCGAGTTGCCCGACCAGCCGTTGCCCGTGGCATCGGTCAGCTCGAGCGTGTAGGTGCAGGTGGGCGGCGGGTTGATGAAGGGCGTCTGCACGGTCAGCGGGCCGGCAGGGGCGCTGAGGCCGTCGGTGCCGCAGTCGGCAATGACGTAGAAATCGTAGAACGTGTTTTCCATCAGTCCGTCGATGAAGACGGAGGTGGTGTCGCCCAGGGTCAGGGTGTCGCCCGTGCCGGCGGGGAAGCCGGCAGGCCCGTACACCACGAGGTAGCCGGTAGTGGTGTCGACGGGCACCCACGTCAGCAGCACCGACTCGGGGTTGAGCTCGGCCACCTCGAGGTTGGCCGGCGGGAAGCAGGACACGTTGGCATCGCAGTCGAGGTCGTCGCCCGGGTGGGGCGTGCCCCCTGCCGTGCTGATGAGCGCATCCCAGCCGGGATCGTCCACTACGCCCGAGGCGCGAAAGACGAACGTCAGGCAGCCGCTGGCATTGGTCGAGGTAAAGGTGGTGGTGGGCAGCTCGTCGAGGGTGCCCAGCCCTTCCTCGGCGCCGGCGCCATAGTTTTCGGCGCCGCCATCGCCCACGCCGTCGCTGTTGTTGAACAGCTGGAGGGCGGCGTTGGCCGGGTCGGTGAGGATGGAGGCGGGGTACACCTCGTCGCCGGGGTTGTCGGTGTCGAGGATGACGAGCCAGTCGAACGAGGCGAACACGCCAAAGCTTTCGAAGGTCACGGTCAGGGGCGTGCCATCGACCGAGCAGATGGTGGTGGTGGTGACGCAGTTGCAGTTGGGGTAGTTGCCCGGAGCGCCTTCATTGGCGGGGTCGCCGCCGGGGCCGCCCGGGTCGGTGAACATGCCGCCCGTGCCGGCGAGGAAGCACTGTACGGTACCCGCTTCGGGTACGATCTGGCCCCAGACCGGCAGGGACGCCCATCCCCACACGGCGAGCAGCAATACCGTCAGGAGGGAAGGGTGCAAGCGGGAGGGTGAAGTCGGGTGCGTAGTCAAGCTCATGCGCATAGCGGATCTTTTTGAAAAAAGAGGAAGACCGAACAACAGGGCACCAAAGGCCAGCGAGGAAACAGGTGTGGGCCGTTTTTCGATACCGGCTAAAATTAGAGAAAAATACCTTAGGCCATTCGCCCCACCGAGGCTGGACAAAGCCCCTCGTGGCTTTTGGTCTGGTAAATTGCAATTGCTGGAGGGCGGTGGGGGGAGCGCCAGCATCCTATCTTTGTGAACCAAAGCAGCCATAGAACGTTGGCCCCCTTATGACAGGTCGCCACGCGTGGCCTGCGATCGCAAACCCGGCCCCATTTTGACGCAGCACACATGGCAGTCTATTCCATAAAAGACCTCGAAAAGATCTCCGGCATCAAGGCCCACACGCTGCGCATGTGGGAGCATCGCTACGGCCTGTTGAAAGCCAGACGCACCGAAACCAATATTCGCTACTACGACGACGAGGACGTGCGGCTGCTGCTGGCCATTTCCTGGCTGAAGCAACGGGGCTGGCGCATCTCGCGCATCGCGGCCCTGGGGCGCGAGGGCATCGAGCGCGAGGCTGCTTCGGGCCAGGTGCCCCTGTCGGGCGAGGATGCCCGCCTCGACATGCTGTCGCTGGCCATGGCCGCACTCGACGCGCGCCAGGTGGACTACCTGCTCGACCTGATGGCCCGCGACGACTTCGAGCAGACCATGCTCGAGGTCGTTTATCCTTTCCTGGAGCGCCTGTCGCTGTTGTGGATGACGGGGGCCGTGGAGCAGGTGCAGGAGATGTTCGTGGTGCAGGTGGTGCGGCGCAAGCTCATGGCCGCCATCGACGCGCTGCCCCTGCCCCCGGCCGAGGCCGAAGAAGTGCTGCTCTTTTTGCCGGAAGGCGAGACGCAGGAGCTGGTGTTGTTGTTCGTCCAGTTCCTCCTGCGCAAGCGCGGGTGGAATACGCTCTATCTGGGCGCCGAGGTGCGGCTCGACGACCTGCGCGTGGTGGCCCGGCTGCGCAAGGTGCCCTGGGTGTTCACGCTGGTCAACGAGCCGCTGCGCGGTCACTCCTTTCAGGCCTGGGTGGAGGAGCTGAGCGAGCTGTTTGGCGAAAGCCACCTGCTGCTGGCCGGCTACCAGGCAGCTACCCAGACGCTGAGCTTCTCGCCGCGCGTACACCTGCTGCCCTCGCTGGGTGAGCTCATGGCCTTCGTCGAAGAAACGATGCCGCCGCTCGTGCAGGCGCGCCAGGACGCGTGAAGTGTTCGTGAGGGATTGTTCTTTGAGCAGGAGAAAAACTGCGGTTGATGGCTCGCTGAGCGCGCGACGATGGACGGTGATTTACAAAATCGCTGTAAATCAACTTTAAACACTAAATTTTAAACTTTAAACCAAAACTCTCGCCCCTCGCCCATTTTTTGCCGGCGACTCGTTTTTTGATATTTTGGAGCCTGCAATTCGTGCCCTGAACCGGTTTCGTCACTCAGCTCCTTTGCCACATGGATTCAAAGCAAAGCCTCGTGGAGGCGGCCCTTGGCTGGGCGAAAGACTTCTTCCGCAAGCAGATCGATGCCGAATATGTGTTTCACGATTTCGAGCACACGCTTCAGGTGTGGGCTGCCGTGCGAAAGATAGGCCACGCCTACGGGCTGTCGCCCGCCGACCAGGAGGTGCTGGAGCTGGCCGCCATCTTTCACGATACGGGTTTCGACAAGGGGGCCGAGCATCACGAGGAGCGCTCGTGCCGGCACGCGGCCACGTGGCTGCGCGCGCGCCACTACCCCGAGCCGCAGCTGGCGCAGGTGCTCGCCTGCATTCTGGCCACGCGCATGCCCCAGCAGCCGCAGACCTTCCTCGAACGCGTGCTGTGCGATGCCGACCTGTGCCATCTTGGCCTCGACGTCTATCCCGACCGGAGCAACCGCATCCGGCAGGAGCTGCTCATGACCAGGGGCCTGTTGATGGATGAGCGCGAATGGCTCGAGTTCGAGCTGCGCTTGCTGCGCGACCACCGGTATTTCACCTCGGTGGCCGAGCTGCTCTTCGGGCCGGGCAAGCGGATGCACATGGCCCGCCTCGAGGCGCGCTACCAGAAAGTCAAGAGCCCCGTATGGGAAACGGTGGACCAGCTGGCAGAGGCGCAAAAGAAGCAGGAGGTCAGCCAGGACGCCGCAGCCGAGGCGACACCCCCTTCGCTCGCCGATGGCGCCCTGCCCGAGGAGGCGCCAACAGCCGGGACGGGGGCTGCGCGCCTGTTCGTGCCGGCCCGCCACTGGCGCAGGCTCCAGCAAGCCGCCGCGGCAGCCCTGCTGGGCAGTCCGCTGCTGTGGGCCCTGCTCTGGCAGCTGGGGCAGCCCGTGCCGTGGCTGCCAGCCCTCATCGTGGCCTCGTGTGCGGCGGGCACGTGGCTGTGGGTGCGCAGACGCAGCGACGAGCAGCAGACCGCTATGCCCGACGACCTCTACCGCGGCTGGACGGTGCTGGCGATGGGGCTGGCGGTGGCCTTGATGCTGGCCTTCATGGTGCACGTGCCCTTGTGAGCGCAGCACCCGACGTAGAAATGCAAATTCGAAAATCAAATTCAGAAAAGCCTTATGATTTCAGAACGGATGGAAGAAGCCCTCAACAAGCAGGTGGCGCGTGAAGCCTATGCTTCCTTTCTCTACCTGGCCATGGCCTCGTGGTGCGAGAAAGAGGGCCTGAGTGGCTGTGCCACGTTTTTTTACAGGCAGTCGGACGAAGAGCGCATGCACATGCTCAAGATTTTCCACTACCTCAACGAGATGGACCGCTTTGCCCTCACGCCGGCCGTGCCGCAGCCGCCGCTCGAGTTTGGCTCGGTGCGCGAGGTGTTCGAACGCACGCTCGAGCACGAGATGGAGGTGACGCGCTCCATCTACGAGCTGGTCGAGCTGGCGCGCCAGGAGCGGGACCATGCTACCGACCACTTCCTGCAGTGGTACGTCGAAGAGCAGCGCGAGGAAGAGGGGTTGATGCGCACCATCCTGGACCGCATCAAGATCATCGGCGAAGGGCCGCAGAGCCTCTACTTCATCGACAAGGAGGTGGAAGCCATCAGCGCGGCAACCGAAGAAGGGGAAGGCGAGGGCGCCTGACCATCGTAGCGGCACCGCCAGCTTGTCCACATCCCGTAGTGCCGATACTTGTTACTTTTGTGCACGCAATCCCGAACAGTGCCTCCAAGGAGCTGTTCGGGATTTTTGTCACACAGACCACAACCCCAACCATGAAAGTCACGGAGTACTTCGCCAATGCCCAGGGTCAGACGCTCATCTCCTTCGAGATCCTGCCCCCGCTCAAGGGCGGCAGTGTGCAGGACATCTTCAACGTGCTCGATCCGCTCATGGAGTTCAAGCCGCCCTTCGTGGACGTGACCTACCACCGCGAGGAGTTCATCTACAAAAAGATGCCGAGCGGCTACTACGAGAAGGTGGCCATCCGCAAGCGGCCGGGCACGGTGGGCATCTGTGCCGCCATCATGCATCGCTACGGCGTGGATGCCGTGCCCCACCTCATCTGCGGGGGCTTTACGAAGGAAGAGACGGAGAACGCCCTGATCGACCTCAACTTCCTCAACGTACACAACGTGCTGGCCATACGGGGCGATGCCCGCAAGTTCGACGGCAAGTTCATCCCCGAGCCGGGCGGGCATGCCTATGCCATCGATCTGGTGCGCCAGATCGCCGACATGAATCAGGGCAAATACCTCGATCCCAACATCGAGAATGGCGTGAAGACCGATTTCTGCATCGGGGTGGCAGGTTACCCCGAAAAGCATTTCGAGGCGCCCAACCTCGAGACCGACCTGTACTACACCAAGCAGAAGATCGAAGCGGGCGCCGACTACATCGTCACCCAGATGTTTTTCGACAACAAGAAGTATTTCGACTACGTCGATCGCTGCCGCAAAATGGGCATCGAGGTGCCCATCGTGCCGGGCCTCAAGCCCATCACCAAGGCCTATCAGCTCACCTCCATCCCGCGCATGTTCCACGTGGACCTGCCCACCGAGCTGGTGCAGGAGTTTCGCAAGGCGAAGACGCCCGAGGCGCAGCGCGAGGTAGGCATCGAGTGGTGCATTGCCCAGTCGAAGGAGCTCAAGGCCGCCGGCGTGCCCTGCCTGCACTACTACACCATGGGCGACGTGGACACCATCCGGCGCATCGCTTCGGCGGTGTTCTGAGGGGCCGATCGTGCCGGAAAAGCGATCTTGCGTCGTATGAACGCTTCCCCCCACGTGCTCGTGGCCGTGCTCAACTGGGGGTTGGGCCATGCCAGTCGCTGTCATCCCCTCATCGAGGCGCTGCTGCGCCGGGGCTGCCGCGTATCGCTGGCATCCGATGGCGAGGCGCTGGCCTTGCTGCGCGCCGAGTGGCCGACCCTGCCCGCATACGAGCTGCCGTCGTGGGGCGTGCGCTACCCCACCCGATCGATGGTCTGGAACATGGCCCGGCAGCTGCCGCGCCTGATGCAGGCCATGGCGGCCGAGCATCGCGCGCTGCGCGCCCTGCACCGCCGCCACGCTTTCGACCTCATCGTCTCCGACAACCGCTACGGCTGCTACCTGCCCGACTGCCCTTCCATCCTGCTCACCCACCAGCTCTTCGTGCGCAGTCCGTGGCGCTGGAGCGAGCCGCTGCTGCACCGCGTGCTGCACCGCCTGATCGCGCGCTTCGACCGGTGCTGGGTGCCCGACTGGCCCGAGCCGCCCGGCCTGTCGGGGGCGCTGGGGCATGGCCCCACCGCCTTGCCCGTGCGCTACGTGGGCCCGCTGTCGCGCATGGCGCCCTGCAGCGAGGGGAGGCGCAAGCGCCACCAGCTGGTGGCCGTCCTCTCCGGCCCCGAGCCGCAGCGCTCCCGCTTCGAGGCGCTGCTGACGGAGCAGTGGCTGCGCCTGCCCCTCGATGGCGTGCTGGTGCAGGGGCTGCCGCAGCGGCACGCGCGCACCACCCTGCGCCCCGGCCTCGAACGCGTGTCTTTTTTGCCGAAAGGCCCGCTCAACGAACTGCTGTGTGCCGGCGAGGTGGTGGTGTGCCGTTCGGGCTACAGCTCGCTGATGGACTTGGCAGCCATCGGTGCGCGGGCCTTGCTGGTGCCCACGCCCGGCCAGACGGAGCAGGAGTACCTGGCCGACCAACTGGCGCGCACACGATGCGTGGCGGTGCAGTCGCAAGACGCCCTCGACCTGCAGGCCGGCTGGGAGGAGGCGCGCCGCTTGTCCGGCTTTCGCCAAATGCCGCCCGGCCGCCCGCTGCTCGAAGCCGCCCTCGACGAGGTGCTGCCGCGCTGAGGGCGTCGGCTGCAAGCCCCGGGCTTGCTACCTTGGCGCCAAAAGCACCACCATGCATCTTCCGCACCATCGTCAGCTCTTTTTCCGACACGTCGCGCAGACCAGTCCGCAGCCCCTCGCCCTCGAGATCGTGCGGGGCGAAGGCATGTACCTGTACGGCACCGAGGGCCGGCGCTGGCTCGACCTGATCGCCGGCATCAGCGTGAGCGTGCTGGGGCACGGCCACCGCGAGGTGGTGCGTGCCGTGCAGGAGCAGGCGGCCCGCTACATGCACACGCTCGTCTATGGCGAGCTGGTGATGGCGCCCCAGGTCGAGCTGGCCGCCCTGCTGGCGCGCCATCTGCCCGACCCGCTCGACAGCGTCTATTTCGTCAACTCGGGTGCCGAAGCCACCGAGGGCGCCATGAAGCTGGCCAAGCGCTTCACGGGGCGCGCCGAGATCGTGGCCTGCCGCAAGGCCTACCACGGCAGCACCCAGGGCGCCGCCTCGCTGATGAGCGAGCAATGGTACACGCGCCCCTTCCGGCCGCTGCTGCCCGGCATCCGCCACATCGACTTCAACGACATGGACGGCCTCGAAGCCATCAGCACGCGCACCGCCGCCGTCATCCTCGAGACGGTGCAGGCCGAGGCCGGCGTCGTGCGGCCCGACGCGGCCTGGCTGCAGGCCCTGCGCGCCCGCTGCACCGAGACGGGCACCCTGCTCGTGCTCGACGAAATACAGGCGGGCTATGGGCGCACCGGCACGCTCTGGGCCTTCGAGCAGTACGGCGTCGTGCCCGACGTGCTGCTGCTGGCCAAGGGCATGGGCGGCGGCATGCCCATCGGCGCCTTCATCGCGTCCAGAGACGTCATGCAGTGCCTCACCCATGATCCGGTGCTGGGCCACATCACCACCTTTGGCGGGCACCCCGTCAACTGCGCCGCGGCCCTGGCCACGCTGCAGGTGCTGCTGCGCGAGCCCTGGATCGGGCAGGTGAAGGACAAGGAAGCCCGCTTCCGCAAAAACCTGAACCACCCCGCCATACGCGCCGTGCGCAGCGCCGGCCTGCTGATGGCCGTCGAGCTCGACAGCTTCGAGCAGGTGCAGCGCGTCATGCGCTACGCCATCGATCACGGCGTGCTCACCGACTGGTTCCTCTTCAACGATCGCTGTCTCCGCATCGCGCCACCCCTCATCATCGGCGAG
>CAYNYN010000061.1:0-13960 GCA_964401445.1 uncultured Saprospiraceae bacterium
CCTTCACTCTGTCTCTCTCAGCAGGCCTTCAGCCCATACCTGCGAGGTGAGGTGCGTGCTGTTTCCATTGGCGGGGCGACTTTCCGAACATGCGTTTGAATTCTCGGCTGAATTGCGAGAGACTGACGTATCCCACTTCCATGGCCGCTTCGCTCACGTTTTTCCCTTTGGAAATCATCATGGCAGCCTTGTTCAGCCGCAGCGACTTGACGAACTGGATGGGCGACATGGCCGTGGTTTGCTTGAATTTGCGGTGGAAGGCTGCGCGGCTCATCTGAACCTGCGTGGCGAGGTCTTCGATGGCGAGGGGCTCGTCGAGATGGGTGGAGATGTGCTCGATGGCGCGGGCAATCTCGTTGCCAATATCGAATGCGCGCATTACGGCTGCGCCGGCCGGCCCCTTCAGTACGGCGTAGTAGAGCTCCCGCAGGCGCCCCTCGCCCAGGATGGCGATGTCTTGCGGGGCGTCGAGTAGTTGCAGCAGTCGCCACAACGCATCTGCAAATGCTTCATCCCATGGCGCCAGCAGTAGCCCTTGCACGGGGGCAGCAGCACGCTTGGGTGCCCCACCAGGCACCCGCGCCATTTGGACCACGAGCTGGTTCATCAGCTCGGTATCCAGCGTGATGGTGAGGCCCACCAGCGGATTCTCCGGCGAGGCAGTGGGGGCGCCGGCCTCGACGGGCATGGGCATCGTACAGCACAGATATTGTCCCGCCTCGTACACCTGGCGCGTGCCGTTCCACACCACCTCCTTTTGTCCGTTCACGACGGCTACCACCGTGGGTTCATACACGGCCGGCGTGCATTGCACCGGCGCGGTCACATGGAAAAGCTGCACGCCTTTCAGGGGAGTATCCACCACGCCGAGGTGACCCGCCCGTCGTTCGATGATTTTTCTGATCTGTTGCGCTTTCATGGGGCGAAGATAGGGGCGAATCGTGCTATTTGAATCGTAAGTGAGACAATCAGGCAAGTTTTTGAGCTTTTTTCGACAAAAAATGACTTGTGTTGCGCAATAGCTTTGCAGCGTCAATCACCGGTTACGTGCCGGGAGCATTTTTGGAATCATAGAAAAGAACAGAAGGATGACACGGGAAAAGAAGACAAACAGCGGATGGACCCCGCAGCAACTTGGCTCGCTGAAGGGCAAGACGTACGTCATTACGGGTGCCACCAGCGGGGCCGGGCTGGAAGCCGCACGTACCTTGCTGTCGCACGGCGCGCGTGTGGTGATGCTGAATCGCAATCCGCAAAAGTCTGAGGCTGTCATCGGGCGCCTGAAACAGGAAATGGGCCAGGCGGCGGATGTGTCTTTTGTCCAGATGGACCTTGCGGTACTGGATTCGGTCAGGAAGGCGGCGGCCGAGGTGCTTGAAAAAGTGCCGCGCATCGACGCGCTGATCTGCAATGCAGCCATTGCCCAGGTACCGAAAAGGGAGCTCACTGCCGATGGCTTCGAGAGCCAGTTCGGGGTGAACCATCTCGGCCATTTCTTGCTGTGCGGGCTGCTTTTCGATCGCATCGAGGCTTCGGGGGGCCGCATCGTCGTGGTGGGCAGCCTGGCCTACCGCATGGGCCTCAGGCGGATCAAGTTCGAAGACCTGAACTTCGAAGAAGGCTATTCGGCATGGGACGCCTACGCGCAGAGCAAGCTGGCGCAAATGATGTTTGGCTATGAGCTGCAGCGGCGCGTGCGCGCAGCCGGAAAAAACGTACAGGTGCTGGTATGTCATCCTGGTGCCGGGCGCACCAGCCTGGACCGCTCCTTCGGGCTGCGCGACCGCATCCTCTGGGGCGTGCTCAAGTGGATCGTGGCCCAGCCTGCCGAGCGGAGTGCCTGGTCGCAGGTGATGTGCGCTACCGCCGAAGGGCTGGAACCCGAAAAGCTGTACGGCCCTATGAAGCGCGGATACACGGTAGGGCCCGTTGGGGAAAACGAGCTCGACCCCATTGCGCTCGATCGCGAGGCTGCGGCCCGACTGTGGGAAGTATCCGAGCAATTGACCGGCTTCCACTGGCCACTGTAATGGGGCCGACATGGCGGCTCGAAGGGAGGGGCAGGGATGCGGTGCGCCGTGTCCCTGCTGCAACATCCTCCCCCAAAGGGTGTTAGCTTTACAGCAAATACACCCGCTCATGCAAATCTGGACCTGGCTTCGGCAAATGTTTACGCAAGTGGAGGAGAGCTCGGCCTCGAATCCGGCCGAGCACGAAGTGCTGCGGCGCACCGAAGAGGAGAAAGCCGATTTCGAACACTGGTGCCGCACGCTGGTGCGTCGTCGCCTCATGGATTGGCTGATGCATCAGTATGCCACCTTCCTCGTGAGCCCCGACGACCTGGACGAAGCCATCGATTTCCTGGACTTGCCGGCTTCCAAGGGCTTCGTCATCCACCTCCACCATACCGGCTACTCGGCCCGCGATGCGCGCCACCTGATGGACTACCTGTGCGAGCGGGTGCGCCAGGCAGGCTATCGGCGCCAGCTGGCCGACCGGCGCGTCTTTCAGCGCGATGGGGTGATCGAAGAAGTGGAGCGCTACTACCTGAAGCCTGCGCCCGGGCGGGGCAGCGAGGGGAAGTTCACCCAGCGCTTCGGCAACGTGCTCATCCAGCTGCTTTGGCGCGATGGCCAGCTGCACCACCTCACCTTTCAGGCCAATACCTACAACGATCACCTGTTCGAGGCGCCCGAAGCATTCAGGGGGTTGATGCAGGCACTGACCACCGAGGATTGAGCTTCAATCCAGGCGGAGCAGCAGCTGGTTCTTTTCGACGGCCTGTCCTGCTTCCGCAAAAACTTCCTCCACGGTGGCGTCGCCGGGCGCCTTGATGATGTTCTCCATCTTCATGGCTTCGAGGATGAGCAGGGGCTGGCCCTTGTGCACCTGGTCGCCGGGCTGGACGAGCACCTGCACCACCAGGCCCGGCATGGGCGCCTTGATGTCGGCGATGGCATGGGTCGTTTTTGCCGAAAGGCCCATGCGCTCGATGAGGTCGTCGAGCTCGTCGGTGATGCGCACGTCGTAGGCCTCGCCGTTGACACGCACGTGCAACACGCGTCGCTTCCAGTCGGCCGACAAAATTTCGGCATGCCACGAGCGGTGGTCGCGCAGGATGTGGAACCTGCCATCTTCGCGCACCATGTCGAGCGCGCGCGCTTGGTCTTCGGTCAGGTGGAACTCGAGCGTGTCGTTGACCAGTAGTTTGTACTTCATGGCTGGGACGGGTTAGGGCATGTACGGGTTGGTCAGGCCAGGCGATCGTCGCGGCCCAGCTGCATCATGGCTCGCGTCTCGAAAATGGTGAAGGCCAGGTAGGTGAGGCCGAGCGTAGCGCCATACCACTTGTCGGGCGGGTGGAAGATGCGATCGAAGCCCACCAGCAACACGATGGCCAGCAGCATCTTGAAGCCGGCCACTGCCATGACGAAACGGATGAATGCCTGGCCGTCTTCCTTGTCGAGCAGGCGAAGGGCCAGCGAACCGCTCACCCAGGCCAACACGTAGAAGATGATGAAGAGGCTGAGGGCGTACCAGGCGTAATCGTGCAGCGGATCGACGAAGTAGTGCAGGGCAAAGGAAACGACGCCAAAGCCCAGCCCGAACAGGGTCAGACTGCGGTGATACGATCTTCCCGTATGCGTCATGGATTTACTTTTGAGTCCGCGGAGAAAATGGTTGAGCGTTGAACGTTTGCCTCGCGCAACAGCCTGCCCCGACCTCGATCGGGGCCGCAACGCCGCTACGTTCCGCAACGCACTCCTCACTCCTCACTCCTCTCTCCATCTCTCTTTCTCTCCTTCTCTCCATCGGGTGGGAAAAGCAGGTCTTTGAGCGAGACGTAGAAGCCGATGATCAGGCCGAGAAAAACGCCCGCAATCGTGAACCAGGGGCGTTCACCGGCCGTGCGGGCGTCGAGCCGCTGACCGATGTACGCCCCCAGTCCGATCAGGATGGCCAGCTGAAAGGCCATGCCCGAGTAGCGAAGTGCGGCCTCAATTGACTGCTTCTTTTTGCTTTCCTTTTTTGGCGAGCTCACTGGCATTGGTCTTTTCGTAGGACTCCTGGCCGTTGGCCGAACCGTTGGTGGGCTTGCCCATCGAGAAGGTGCCCGTTACCGTGGCGCCCGACTGCACGATGAGCTTGCCATAGTGCACCTTGCCGTTCACCGAAGCCGTTTCCTTGATCTGGAGCAGCTCGCTGACCACGAGGATGCCTTCGAATTTGCCTTCGATGACGGCGTTGGCACAGCGAATTTCGCCTTCGACAAAGCCTTCGGGGCCGATGATGACCTTTGCATCGCAATGGAGGGTACCCTTGATGGTGCCGTCCACGCGCATGTCACTCGTAGCGCGGATGTCGCCTTCCACCACGGTGCCGCTCACCAGGCTGTTCAGCCCACTGACGGCTGCTACCGGCTTGGCTGCAGCTTTTGCCTTTCCGTTGTCTTTCTTGTTGTTTCCACCAAACATAGTGTCGAAATTTTGCAAGTCCCTGAATGTGTTTGTTCCCTCAAGAGTATGTACATGCCTTTCGCAGGCGAATTGTTCGTTTTGCAGGTATGGGTTTCAGGGGGTAATCGGTTGAAGGGACCCTCGGACGACGCGTTCGTCACGCAATATAAGGCGGGATGGTTCCCGGATTGCCTTTTTTTCTCGGTGCGTCTCAGATAAAAATATCCTGCACGGGGGCGGATATGTTCCCTCTGTGCAGGATATTTTCCGTGGTGATGGGGCCGCGTCAGGCAAAATCCTCGAAGTGCATCCTTCCCCGCCGCGGCAAAAGTACTGATTCTCTTAGAACTTCGGGCAATATACGCCGCGTTTTTCGGGCCCGCAGAAGCGATACTGCATGGCGAACTCGAAGCTGCCGTTGCCGTTGGAAGCCTGGCGCAGGTCCGACATGTTGACGTCGTAGCTGAAGCCCAGCGTGAACTGGTTGTAGTCGAAGCGCGTGGAGAGGATGAAGGCATCGCCCAGGATGCCCTGGTCCAGCTTGTTGGCGATACGCACCCAGGTGCCCAGCTGGAAGGCCTGGTAGTCGTTGCGGCCGCGGTTGAGCACGAAGCGGAAGCTGGTACCACCATTGACCTGCATGGAGGGCCCTTGCATCATCACGATGGCGCCGGGCACCAGCCCGAACTTGGGCGAGAGCTCGAACTCGCCGCCCACGTGGAAGGTGAAGCGGCTGTACAGGTCTTCCACCTGACCCTGGTAGAACGACTGGTTGGCGCGGTTGAGGTGGTGGAAGGCCGCACCCAGGTAGAAGGAGTTGCGATCCCACACGCTGAACCACATCAGGCCGGCGGCCATGTCGGCGAAGATGAAGTTGGGCTCGAAGTTGTCTTCGAAGGTGGGCAGCGTGGGGTCGTGCCCGCCCTTGCCGTCGTACTGCGAAGGCCACTTGAGCTTGATGAAATCCACGCTGCGCTGGGCAATGCCACCCTCGGCACCGACCACCAGGTAGTGCGCTTCGCGGCGGCTGCCACCCATGCGTTTGGCATACGAAAGGCTCAGCTTGCCGGTGGTGGTGCCAAACTGGGCTTCACCGGCCTTGTCGCCCCAGAAGGTGCCCCCCACGCCGAAATAGTCGTAGCGGCCCACGGGGATGCGCTGGTCGTACGAGACGCTGTAGGTCGAAAAGGCATAGCTCTTGAGCACGGCCGCCCACTGGTTGCGGTAGTTGGCCGTGAGCCGGATGTTGCAATCCATCACCCCGGTCATGGCCGGATTGAGGTTGAGCGGCGAGAGGTAGAACTGTGAGAAATGGATGTCCTGGGCTTGCAGACCCGCAAAGCTGCACAGAGCGAACAGAACGGGGAGCAGTGAGGCGCGATACTTCATCATGTCGAGGTTTACGCAATTCGGGTGGCAGACAAGGCTTGCACAGTTGAATATTCGGCTACAATGATAAGGCTTGCGCCAAAATACGCTGACACCCTTTTGACAAAAAAGGATTTTTTGGCGTACAAACGGCATTTTCGCGTGCTCGTCAAAAACGCGACCGGCCAGTGCCCCGCCTGCGCGAAACCACCGGCCGGCAACGATGCGACCGCATCGCTCATCGGCTGCCCAGTCGGCGATCCGCCGGGGCGTTGCCGTTTTTGAGCTGGGCAAAGGCGTCGAGCCCGCACTCGAGGAAGTCGGCATACTCCTGCGGGTCGGGCGTGTAGCCCACGGGGCGCGTCAGCAGGTGCCCCTCGGGCGAGAGCAGCACGTAGTAGGGCTGCGAGTTGGTGTTGAAGTACTCGGTCTGGAAGTGCGACCACTTGTCGCCCACGCGGCGCAGCTTGCGCGTGCCGCCCGTCACCTGCGTCACCACGACCTGCTCCTCTTCGGGCAGCTCGATCTTTTCGTCCACGTAGAGCGAGATGAGCACGTACTCTTCGCGCAGCAGGCGGTCCACCTCGGGCTCGGGCCAGACGTGTTCCTCCATCTTGCGGCAGTTGACGCAGGCGTGGCCCGTGAAGTCGATCAGCACGGGTTTGCCCGCTTTTTTGGCGAAAGCCAGACCCGGCTCCAGATCGTGGAAGCAGTCGAGGTTGTTGGGGCATTCCTTGGGGTGGAGCCAGCTGTAGCCGGCCGGCGGCGCCAGGCCGCTCAGCAGCGTGAGCGAGCGGAAGGTGCCCTTCTCCTCGTCGTAGATGAAGCCGGTGGCCAGATAGATGGCAAAGGCCAGCGACAGGCCCCCCAGCACCGCACGCGCGGGCGAGATTTTCTGGTTGGGCGAGTCGTGCGGGAAGCGGATCAGACCGAACAGGTAGGCGGCCAGCCCCAGCGCGATGAGGATCCAGATGGCCAGGAAGGGCTCGATCTTGAGCAGGCCCCACTTCTTCACCAGGTCGGCGTTGGACAGGAACTTGAACGCCAGGGCCAGCTCGATGAAGCCGAGCACCACCTTGACCGTGTTGAGCCAGCCGCCCGACTTGGGCAGCGACTGCAGCATGCTGGGGAAGGCGGCGAACAGCGCGAACGGCAGGGCCAGCGCCAGCCCGAAGCCGCTCATGCCGGCCGTGAGCTGGATGGCGCCCCCCTCGGAGGTGAGCGCGCCGGCCAGCAGGCTGCCCAGGATGGGACCCGTGCACGAGAACGACACGAGGGCCAGTGTCAGCGCCATGAAGAAAATGCCCACCACGCCGCCAACGCCTTCGGCCTGACTGGCCTTGTTGGTCCAGCTTTGGGGAAGGGTCAGTTCGTAGTAGCCGAAGAAGGAAAAGGCGAAGATGACGAAGATGACGAAGAAGGCGATGTTGAGCCAGACGTTGGTCGAGATGTCGTTGAGGATGTCGGGGTTGATGCTGTCCATCAGGTGGAAGGGCACGCTGAGCAGCACGTACACCAGGAAGATGAAGAAGCCGTAGAGCGAGGCGTTGGCCACCCCTTTGCGGCGCGTCTCGGATTTCTTGGTGAAGAAGCTGACCGTCAGCGGGATCATGGGGAAGACGCAGGGCGTCAGCAGGGCCACCAGCCCGCCGATGAAGCCCAGGAAGAAGAGCGACCACAGTCCTTTGCGCTGCACCTCGGTGCTGGCATCCTCCACCGAGCACTGGGCCACGGGGCTGTCCAGGTCGGGCTTGGGGATGGGGTAGAGGGCGTCGGTGGCCTGGTCCGCTTGCTCGGCTGCGGGGGCACCCCCCTCGATGAGGGCGTCGGCGGCATCGCCGAGCACGGCCTGGCCGGTGGCCGGCACCACGTAGAACGACACGGTCGTGGGCGGCAGGCAGCGCGTGTCGTCGCAGGTCATGTATTCGAGCCAGCCCGTCACCGGCTGCTCGGGGCTGGTGGTGCGTATGCGCTGCACGAAGCGGGCGTCGTGCTTGTATTTGGTCACTTCCAGCTCGAAGATGGGGTCGAAGCCGGTGAGGCGCTTGCTGCCCGACTCCTGCACCTCGCCCACCTTTTCCAGGCCTTCCTTTTCGTCGAACCAGAAGCTGGTGGGGATGGGGCCGTCGCCTTCGATGTGTTGCGAGTAAACGGCCCAGCCCTCCTCGATGGTGGCTTCGAAGACCAGGTCGAAGGTCTGTGCGTCCACTTTTTCCACGCGGGCCGACCACTTCACGGGCTCGAGCAGGCCCTGGGGTGCTGCTTCTTCGGCTGCAGGGGCCACCTCATTTGCCGTCTGCGCTTCCGCAAATGCCGTGGTGGCCGCAGGTTCGTTTTTGCCGGAAGGCGACTGGTTGGCAGGGCGCTGTTTGGCGGAAGCCGAACCAGCATCCTCGCCCTCCTCGAAGCCTTCCATCTCTTCTTCCTGTGCTTGCTGCTTGCCGGCAGCGTCGGGGCGCTTCAGCTCGAACTGGAAGTCGACTTCTTCGGGGGGCAGGCAGCGCGTGTCGTCGCAGGTCATGTACTCGAGCCAGCCCGTGATGGGCTGATCGTAGCGCTTCATGCGGACGCGCTGCGTGAAGACGGCCTCCTCGCCGTATTTGACCACCTCCATCTCGAAGATGGGGTCGAAGCCGGCCTTGCGGTGCGGCCCCGTCTCGGTGGTCTCGCCCTCGAGGACGTAGTGCGTGGCCTCGTCGAAGTGGAAAGAGGTGGGGATGGGGCCGTCGCCCTCGAGGTGCTGCGAATAGACGTACCAGCCGTCGTCGATGTGTGCCGTGAACACCAGGTCGAACACGTCGCCCTTGACGTGTTTGGCCTCGAACGTCCATTTCACGGGGCGAAGGATCTGGGCATGCAGCCCGCTCAGGCAAATGCCCGTCAGGGCCAGTATCGTCAGTATGCGTTTCATGTGGTCGAGCTTTGTGTGGGATTCGGGATGGCGGATGCAAAAATAATGCAGCATCCTGCCGGCATTTCAACGGCTGCAGGACAATAATAGATTTTTAACCTAACCCATCAGGAGCACTCGGTCACACGGCCAGGCGACGGGCTGCCAGCAGCGACTCGAACAGCTTGCGGCCATCGGTGTTGCCCAGCACCTCTTCGGCGGCGCGCTCGGGGTGGGGCATCATGCCGATGACGTTGCGCTGTGCGTTGCAGATGCCGGCGATGTGGTGCACCGAGCCGTTGGGGTTGCTGTCGGCCGTCAGCTCGCCTTCGGGCGTGCAGTAGCGGAACAGCACCTGTTGGTTGGCTTCGAGCCGATCGATGGTGTCTTCGTCGGCGTAGTAGCGGCCGTCGGCGTGGGCGATGGGGATCTTCAGCACCTCGCCGGCGTGCAGCGTGGCCGTCACGGGCGACTGGAGCGATTCGGTGCGCAGCCACACGTTCTTGCAGATGAACTTCCGGTTTTCGTTGGGCAGCAGCACGCCGGGCAGCAGGCCCGCCTCGCACAGGATCTGGAAGCCGTTGCAGATGCCCCAGACGTAGCCCCCCGCCTGCGCAAACTCGATGACGGCCTGCATGATGGGCGAGAAGCGCGCAATGGCGCCGGCGCGCAGGTAGTCGCCATACGAAAAGCCGCCGGGCAGCACCACGCAGTCGTCGGTGGTCAGGCCACCCAGATCGGTGTCCTTGTGCCACAGCTTTTTTACCTCACAGCCCATCACCGTGCCCAGCACGTGGACCATGTCATCGTCGCAATTGGAGCCGGGAAATACGACTACGCCGAACTTCATCTCTCTTGGTTTTTTCTGCCTTTCGGCAAATGAAGCACAAAGGTAGCGAATTGGAGAAGGAGAGACAGATGTGAAGGAGCGAAGGAGAGACAGAGAGACAGAGAGGCTGCGTGCAGGCGGGAGGACAAAACACAAAGTGGTGTCGTTGCGCGAGCCTGGGTGTGCTGCCTCATTCTTTCTTTTCCGTATCCGTCGTGCGGCTGTGCACGATGCCGTCGGGCAGGTGGGTCTGTAGCGGCGTACCCGGTTCGACCTCGTGGGCCGAGCGCAGCAGGCGGCCGTCGGGCAGGGTAGTGAGGGTGAAGCCGCGCCGCATGGTGTGTTCGGGGCGTAGCAGGGCGAGCTGGCGCTCGAGCGTGGCGAGCTCGCGCGAGGTGGTTTGCAGCAACCAGGTGGAGGCCCGTTGGGCGCGCTGTTGCAGGCCGTCGAGTGCGAGGCGCTCGCGCTGCAGGCGATGGCTGGCGGCAAGGTGCAGGCGGCGGTGCAGGCGCTCGAGCGTCTGACGCTGGTCCTGCAGCAGAAAGCGGGCGGCCTCGCGCAGCCGCTCTTCGATCACCTGCAGCTCCATCTCGAAATGCATGTTGTGGCGGATGAGCCAGTCGGCAGCGGCGGTGGGCGTTTTGAGGCGGGTGTGGGCCACCATGTCGAGCACGGTCTCGTCCACTTCGTGGCCGATGGCGGTGAGCACGGGCAGGGGAAAGTCGGCCACGGCGCGGCACAGCGCCTCGCTGTCGAAGGCGGCGAGGTCGAGACGCGAGCCACCACCGCGCAGCAGCACCACGCAGTCGAATTCGTCCTTGCGCGCTGCGATCTCCTCCAGCCGTTCCAGCACCTCCTTTTCCGTGAGGACGCCCTGCATGGCGGCGGGAAACAGCTCGTGGCGGAAGGCATAGCCGAACTCGTTTTCCGAAAGGTGCGTCACGAAGTCTTCGAGGCCGGCCGCCGTCGGCGCCGAGATGAGGGCCAGGCGCTGCACCACCACGGGCAGCGGGCGCTGCCGGTTTTTCTCCAGCAGACCTTCCTTTTGCAGGCGTTCGATGAGCTGGCGGCGTGCCCGCTCGAGGCGCCCCAGCGTGTAGTCGGAGTCGAGGGCCAGCACGTGCAGCTTGAGACCATAGCGTTCGTGGTATTCGACGCGGACCCGCGCCTGAATCTCCATGCCCACCTGCAGCAGCGCGTCGAGCTCGGTGCCCAGCTGGTCGTACAGCTCCTCGAGCTGGTGGCGCCAGATGACGGCGCCGGTCTGTGCGATGATGTCGCCGGTGAGCTCGTCCTTTTCGACCAGCTCGAGCCAGCAGTGGCCGCGCGCCACCTGCACCTGCCCGATCTCGGCCCGCACCCAGACGGGCTCGGGAAAGTTGAGCGCAAACATGCGCCGGATGAATTCGTTGAGCTCGAACAGCGTGTGGACGGTCATGGCTCGCGGCTTTGCTTTCTGGCTGCTTCGATGGCTTTGCGCACGCTGCCGTGCTCGAGCAGCAGGGTGCGTGCCTCGTCGTAGGGGATTTTCAGGGCATGCATCACGATGCGCGTGCCGCGGTCCTTGAGCTTGTCGTTGCTCAGCTGCATGTCCACCATCTTGTTGTCCTTGACGCGGCCCAGCCCGATCATGACGGTGGTGCTGATCATGTTGAGCACCAGCTTCTGGGCGGTGCCCGACTTCATGCGCGTGCTGCCCGTGACCACCTCGGGGCCCACCACCACCACGATGGGGTAGTCGGCATACTCGGTGACGGGCGCGCCGGGGTTGCAGGTGATGCAGCCCGTGGTGATGCCGTGCGCCTGGCAGTCCTTGAGGCCGTGCACGACGTAGGGCGTGGTGCCCGAGGCGGCAATGCCGATGACGACGTCCAGGTCGTTGACGCCCCAGGCGCTCAGGTCTTCCCACGCCTGGGTGGTGCTGTCCTCGGCATGTTCCACGGCGCGGCGGATGGCCTGGTCGCCGCCGGCGATGAGGCCGATGACCCAGTCGTGCGGCACGCCGTAGGTGGGCGGACATTCCGAGGCGTCGAGGATGCCGAGCCGGCCGCTCGTGCCGGCGCCGATGTAGAACAGGCGGCCCCCCGCGCGCATCTTCTCGATGATGACCTTCACCAGCGGCTCGATCTGCGGGATGGCGCGCTCTACGGCAAAAGGTACCTTCTTGTCTTCTTCGTTGATGATGCGCAACAGCTCGCCGACCGATTTCTTCTCCAGGTCGCGGTAGGGCGACGGCTCTTCGGTGATCTTCCTCATGGGCGGTATGCCTTTTGGCTGCAAAGTACGGAAAGCGCTGCGAGTACAGCCGGACACATCGCCGCCGCCAGCCCGACGAAAAAGCGCCCCGCCAAAGGACGGGGCGCCTTCTTTCGACACCATTGAAAATCGAACAATTGCCAACGGATCAGAGCTCCGTGTTTTGCTCGACGTAGTCGGTCATGGGCAGGTCGAACTCCTTGAGGGCGTTGAAGCCGCCGCGGATGTTGACCACGTCCTTGATGCCTTCCGACTTCATGATCGAGCAGGCGATGACGGAGCGGTAGCCACCAGCGCAGTGCACGTAGTACTTCTTGTTGGGGTCGAGCTGGTGGAGGTTCTTGTAGATGAAGTCGAGCGGGAAGTTGACGGCGCCTTCGATGTGCTGGGCGTTGTACTCGCTGATGCGGCGCACGTCGAGCAGGTTCACCTCACCCGGCTTGTACATTTTGGCGAAAGCCTCGGGTTCGATCTCGTCGAGCGTCTCGACGGGCTCGCCGGCAGCTTTCCAGGCCTCGAAGCCGCCCTCGAGGTAGCCGATGATGTTGTCGTGACCTACGCGGGCCAGGCGCGTCACGGCTTCCTCCTCCTTGCCTTTGGGCGTGATGAGCAGGATGGGCTTCGAGAGGTCGGGGATGAGCGTGCCGGCCCAGGGGGCGAAGTTGTCGTGCAGGCCGATGAAGATGCTACCCGGCGCGTAGCCCTTGACAAACTCGTCCTGATGGCGCGCGTCGATGACGACGGCCTTCTCTTCGGCCCAGGCGGCCTTGAAGGCACGCACGCTCAGGGGCGTCATGCCGCGCTTGCGCACCTCGTCGATGCTGTCGTAGCCCATCTTGTTGAGCATGGCGTTCTTGGGGAAGTAGGCCGGCGGCTCGACGAGGCCCTCGAGCACTTCCTCGATGAACTGCTCGCGCGTCAGCTCGGGGCGCAGGGCGTAGTTGGTCTTCTTCTGGTCGCCCAGGTAGCCCCAGGTGTCCTTGCTCATCTTCTTGCCGCAGGCCGAGCCGGCGCCGTGGCCCGGATAGACGATCACGTCGTCGGGCAGCGGCATGATCTTGTTGCGGAGGCTGTCGTACAGCATGCCGGCCAGGTCGCGCTGCGTGATGTTGGAGGTCACGGCCAGGTCGGGACGGCCCACGTCGCCGAGGAAGAGGGTGTCGCCCGTGAAGATGGCATAGGGCTTGCCCGTCTCGTCCTTGAGCAGCCAGGTGGTGCTTTCGAGCGTGTGGCCGGGCGTGTGCAGCGCCACGATGGTCACCTTGCCGACCTTGAACTCTTCGCCGTCCTTGGCGATGTAGGCATCGAAGTTGGGCTTGGCATTGGGGCCATAGACGATGGTGGCGCCGGTCTTTTTGGCCAGATCCAGGTGGCCCGAAACGAAGTCGGCGTGGAAGTGGGTCTCGAATACGTACTTGATTTTGGCATTGTCGCGCTTGGCCAGCTCGATGTAGGGCTCGGTCTCGCGCAGCGGATCGATCACGGCGGCTTCGCCTTCACTCTCGATGTAGTAGGCGGCTTCCGCCAGACAACCGGTATACAGTTGCTCTACCTTCATGGCATTCAAGTTTTTTCAGGTTAGTGAATGAAAAGTGAATGAAAAGAGGTATCGACACGTGTCCATTTCCAGGTCTTGCCTGGCAGGCGGGTGGCATTTGCCGAAAGGCAAAAACACCAGCACAGGCCTACTACCCCGAAGGGCAATTTTCCATAGAGTGGTAATCAGCGAGAGGTGTGTCGAAATGTGCAATCGATTCGATTGCCTCGATTGCGCCTGGTTGGAGTGTGAGGTGTTGCGATCCGATTTTGGATACACAAAAATATGTCGGATCGTTCATGCTTGATTGTGATGAAAATCACCTTTTTTTCGGCAAAAGGCGGCTTTCGCCAAAAATTATCCCGCCAGCGTGACGCGTGCCACAAAAAATGCCTGAAAACGTAACAGCGTAACAGCGTAACAGCGTGACGCCCCGATGCTCGGGGCAGGCCCCCGCTTCGCGGGGCAGGTTGTGACGACATCCATCGTCGCGAGCAGCCTGTTCCCGGCTTGCCGGGACAGGCTCCGATGTCAATCGGAAAAGCGAGCCATTTTTCTGACACAGAGTTGCACGGAGTACACACAGAGGACCACGGAGTCAGGTTGAATCGGGCAAATCGGTG
>CAYNYN010000062.1:0-6846 GCA_964401445.1 uncultured Saprospiraceae bacterium
CTCCTCTCTCCTCACTCTTCACTCCTCTCAATTACCTTTGCCGCCAGTCAAAACCGGACGAGGGATGGATTACGACAGCCTCAAACGCATACTCGACGACAAGGGCGTCAAACTGATTGCCGTATCGAAGACGCAGCCACCCGAGCGCATCCTCGAGCTGTACGAAAAGGGGCATCGCCTCTTCGGCGAGAACCGCGTGCAGGAGCTGGTGCCCAAGTACGAGGCGCTGCCCAGGGACATCGAGTGGCACCTGATCGGGCATCTGCAGACCAACAAGGTCAAGTACGTCGCCCCCTTCGTGGCCATGATCCAGTCGGTGGACCGCTTCAAGCTGCTGCGCGAGATCGAGAAGCAGGCTGCGAAGGCGGGGCGCGTCATCGATTGCCTGCTGCAGTTCCACATCGCTCAGGAAGAGACCAAGTTCGGCTTCCACGAAGACGAAGCCATGGCCATGCTGGAAAGCGAGGAGTTCCGGGCGTTGCAGCACGTGCGCATCTGCGGCGTGATGGGCATGGCCACCTTCACCGACGACCGCGAGCAGGTTAGGCGCGAGTTCCGGTCGCTGCGCCAGATCTTCGAACGCCTGAAGGCGCACTACTTCGCCGACCAGCCCCACTTCCGCGAAATCTCGATGGGCATGTCGGGCGACTGGGACATCGCCGTGGAGGAGGGCAGTACCATGGTACGCATCGGCAGCCTGCTGTTCGGGCCGAGAAACCAGTGAATGACTGTGAGGAGAGAGGAGTGAAGAGAGATGGAGAGACGGCGTGCTTGTGCCGGTTCCTCCGATTTCAGGACAAGACACTCACTCTTCCTCCCACTCTCACTCTCACTCTTTCCGTCTCTGAGCAATGCCCACACGTTTACGAGCCTCTGGAAGGCTCGCAAACGTCACTCCTCACTCCTCACTCCTCACTCTTCTCTCACAACCACCTCGCTCTGCGTGCCTTCCTCCGTTTCCATGCGACACAGATAGACGCCTTTCGGCAAATGGCCGAGCGGGCAGGCGATGCGGTCTTCGGACGTGGTGGTTTGCCACAGGATGCGTCCGTTGAGGTCGAAGAGGGTCACCTGCGCCGGGGCGGCGTTTGGCGAAAGCCGGATGAGGGTGATGTGGTCGGAGGCGGGGTTTGGCGCAAGCCGGAACAGGCGGGGCGTGGGGGCGTGGGGTTCGGTGGTCGCCACGGTCGTCTGTGCGGGCAGGGGCGTGTGCCATGCCTCGATGCCGCCGCGCTGGTTGCCCACCACGAGGTCGAGCCAGCCGTCGCCGTCGAGGTCGGCCAGGGCGGGTGCCGAGCGCGTGCCCACGTCGATACCGAGCCAGTGGTCGTCGACCAGGGTGAAGGGGCCGCCGTCGAGGTGGGCCCGGACGTCGCCGTACAGCTCGAGCGTGCCCGCCTTGGTGCCGGTGAGCAGGTAGAAGTCGCTGCCGGCGGGCACGAGCACGGGCGAGGAATAGCCCTGCACGTCGCCCGGCGTGGTGGCATCCACCTGGCCGAGGAAGAAGTTGTTGGGCGCTTCGTCGGGGTTGGGGTGGAAGAGGGGATTGCCCGGCGTGCCGATGTTGGGGAAGTAGTTGACGTTGCCGTTGGCCTCGCCGATGACGAGGTCGGCCAGGCCGTCGCCGTCGAGGTCGGCGATGCAGGGACGGGCGTTGAGGCCCACGTCGATCTGCTGCCAGAAGTACTGGGGTGCGCCGAAGCTCATGGGCTGGTCGGTGCCGGCCGTGTTTTCGAGGAAGAAGAGCTTGCCCTCGGAGGTGCCCACCAGCAGGTCGAGGTCGCCGTCCTGGTCGAGGTCGCCGAAGGCGGGGGCGTAGCTCCACGTCTGGGTGCTGAACTGGCCGAGGAACAGCCAGTCGGTGTCCACCAGCTCGAAGGCCGGCGCGGTAGCGGTGCCGGTATTCAGCAGCAGGTGCAGGCGCGCGTCGTGATTGCCGTCGGGCAGGAAGTAGGAGTGGTTGCCCAGCACGATGTCGGGCAGGCCGTCGGCATTGACGTCGGCGATGGCCGGGTGAGCGCCGGCGCCCAGGTCGAGCATGTCTTCGATGAGGAACGTTTTCGTCTGCAGCTCGAAGTGGGGGGCGTTGGTCGTGCCCGTGTTGCGGTACCACCATGCCGACTCGTAGGTGGGGGCGTTGTTGATGGCGTTGGGGGCGGCCAGCACGTCGTCGAGGCCGTCGTTGTCGAGGTCGAGCAGGAAGGCGGCGGCGAAGAAGGGGATGTGCACGGGCGTGTCGTCGGAGGGCCAGGTGGGGTCCTGCTCGGTCATCCAGGCCGAGGGGGCGGTGGTGCCGTTTTTCAGCAAGACAAGATAGGGCGAGATGATGTCGCCGATGAGGGCGTCGAGGTCGCCATCGCCGTCGGCGTCGAGGGTGAGGGTGGTGGAGCCCGGGTGCAGCGCCTCGGGCAGGCCGTCCTTGGGCGGCGCGAAGCCCTGGGCGCACTGGTCGGGGTCGTCGCTCAGCGAGATGGTCTGCGAGAACGAGGACTCGTAGAAGCGCCCCCAGCACATGTCTTGGCGCACGAAACGCAGCGAGTCGGCGCCGAAGCCGTCTTCGACCGAGGTGTTGCGGTACCACTCGAGGTAGGTGCCGCCGATGTCGTAGGTCAGCAGGTCGAGGTCGCCGTCGTCATCCACGTCGTCGAGGGCCGGCAGGTCCACGTTGCTGACGTAGATCTGGGTGGGGGTGCCGTTGCTCAGCTCGAACCACAGCACGTCTTTCTGGAAGTCGGGGAAGAGCACGCGCTCGAACTTGAGCGTGCCGCCGTCGTCGTATCCGCGCCAGACGCGCACGCCGCTGATGCCTTCGGGCTGGCTGTGGCCAAAGAGGTCGGGCAGGCCGTCGCCGTTGAAGTCGCGCACGAGCACCCAGTTGACCTGGGGCGGCACGTTTTGCGCCAGCTCGGGTGCAAAATGCCAGTCGGGCTGGTTGGGCGTGCCGTCGTTGCGGAAGGTGACGAGCTGGTTGCCCGTGCGGTCGAACACGAGCAGGTCGTCGTCGCCGTCGAGGTCGAGGTCGGCAGCCTGGAACTGCGGCGTGTTGAGGCCGCCGGCCAGGCCCAGCGGCAGCAGGGCGTCGTTTTGCGAAAGCGAAAACCACATGCGGCCCGAAGGCTGAGCCGGCAGGGTCAGGGGGTTGATTGTGAGCAGGATGAGGCCGATGAGGCTCAGGGTGCGGGCGTGCGGCTGGAAGCGCATTTTTTCAGGAATTTTGTTTATTGGCTGCCGCCAAATGGGACACTATCGCGGGAAACGCGGAGGCTACGGGCGCAGTCCGGCTTTCGCCAAAAGTAAAACGAAAAGCACATGACCAACAGGATCCTCCTCACCTTCGCACTGATTTGCAGTCTGCCTTTCATTTCTTTTTCCCAGGACAGTCTGGCAGTGGACACTTCCGCCAGAATGGGCGTGCGCGACACGCTCGATGCGCTGGCGGCGCCCGTGCTGACCGACTACCAGCTCGTGGAAGACGATGGCGTGGTCAAGCTGCATGCGGCGGGGGTGACGGGTCCGGTGCGCATCGAAGTCAATGGCGAGCCGGTGGTGCTCGAGTTCGAGGAAGGGCTGGCCACGTTGGCCGAGGGGCTCGACCCGCGCGGGCGACTGGTGTTCCTGCGTACGGGGGTGCACGACTACGCGCTCTACCACCTGGCGCGCTATACCGACAACGGCCTGCGCATTCGCCACATCCCGCTGTGGCTGTCGGTGGTGCCGCCGGTCATCGCCATTCTGCTGGCGCTGATGTTTCGCGAGGTGGTGGTATCGCTGTTCGTGGGCATCTGGTCGGGGGCGTTCATCGCGGGCGGCCTGCGCGTCGATTCGTTCTACTACTTCTTCCAGTCGTTTTTCGAGGTGGTGGCCGGCTACCTGCTGCACGCACTGAGCGATACGGGGCATCTCTCGGTCATCATCTTCTCGCTGCTCATCGGCGGCATGGTGGCCGTCATTTCGCGCAATGGCGGCATGGCGGGCGTGGTGAAGGCATTCTCGCGCTTCGCGCGCGGGCCGCGCAGCGCCCAGTTCATCACCTGGCTGATGGGCGTGGCCATCTTCTTCGACGACTACGCCAACACGCTCATCGTGGGCAACACCATGCGCTCGGTGACCGACCGCTTCCGCGTGTCGCGCGAAAAGCTGGCCTACATCGTCGATGCCACCGCAGCACCCGTGGCGGCCGTGGCCTTCATCACCACCTGGATCGGGGCGGAGCTGGGCTACATCGACAGCGGCATGGCCGGCCTCGAGGGCTACCCCTACGAGCAGACGCCCTACGCCATCTTCCTGCACTCGCTCAAGTACTCGTACTATCCGGTGCTGACGCTGGCTTTCATCCTCTTCATCCTCTTCCTGCGGCGCGACTACGGCCCCATGTGGAAGGCCGAGCATCGGGCGCGCACCACGGGCAAGGTGCACGACGTGGAGACGCGCGAAGTGAAGGAGGAGCACATGGAAGACCTGGCCCCTGTGGCGCGCGCCCCGCGCAAGTGGTATCACGCCTTCTTCCCCGTGCTGACGGTCATCCTGGTCACCATCTTCGGGCTGGCCGATACGGGGCTGGCCGGCGCCCGCGCCGAGCTGGTGGCTGCCGGCGTGCCGGTGGAAGGGTGGAGCTGGGGCGCCACCTGGCAGCACATCGGGCCGGTGGTGGGGGCCGAGGCTACGCTCGTGGGCAAGCTCGGCTACGTGGTGGGCCTGGCCGACGCCTACGTGGCGCTGCTGTGGGCCTCGCTCTGCGGCCTCACCCTCGCCATACTCATGACGCTGTACAGCCGCATCATGAACCTGACCGACACGATGCACACCATGGTCTCGGGCCTGAAGACCATGATGCCCGCCATCGTCATCCTGGCGCTTGCCTGGTCGCTGGCCGCCACCACCGAAGACCTGCACACGGCCCACTACCTGTCGCTGGCGCTCAAGGACAGCATCAACCCGCTGCTCATGCCGGTCATCGTGTTCGTGCTGGCGGCGTTCATCTCTTTTTCCACTGGCTCGAGCTGGAGCACCATGGCCATCCTGTATCCCATCGCCATCCCGACCACCTGGCAGATCTGCGTGTCACAGGGCGTGGCGCCTGAGCTGGCCCATGAGATCCTGCTCAACGTCATCTCGGTGGTGCTGGGCGCCTCGGTGCTGGGCGACCACTGCTCGCCCATTTCCGATACGACCATCCTTTCCTCGCTGGCGTCCGACTGCAACCACATCGACCACGTGCGCACCCAGCTGCCCTATGCGCTCACGGTGGGGGCGGTGTCCATGCTCTGCGGCGGCTTGTCCACACTGCTGGGCGGCGGCTGGGGCATCTCGGTGTTGCTGGGCACGGCCGGCCTGGTGTTGTTGTTCTTCGTGGTGCGCACCATCGGCAAGCCCGTCCCCGAACCGGAGGCAGCCGAGGCGTGAACAGCCGGATGACAGAGGGTAGGGGGCAAACCGGTAAAATCGGCTTCTTCGATTTTTCGCGCAACGCCTGTCCCGATAGAAATTGGGCAAGGCAGTGACCCGTGACAACGTAAGTCTATCGTCTATTGTCCATTGTCCATCGTCGCGAGCAATGTGAGCGCCTCGACATCGCCGCGCCAGCGGCGTCTCAACATCGAGCGACAGCGAGTCTCAACACCGAGCGACAGCGAGTTTCAACACCGCGCGCAGCGCGTCTCAACCAGTCAATACGTGGGCACCGACGCGTCGATTTCGCGCGCCCAGGCCAGGATGCCGCCTTCGAGGTTGTAGAGGTTGTCGAAGCCGAAGCGGGCCTGCAGGCGCCGGATGGCGTCGGCGCTGCGCTTGCCGCTGCGGCAATGGACGACCACCATTTTGTCGCGCGCGATGCGGTCGGCCGCCTCTTCGATGGTGCCCAGGGGGATCAGCTCGCCACCCAGGTTGGCGATGCCGTATTCGTAGGGCTCACGCACGTCGATGAGCTGGAAGTCGGCGCCGCTATCGCGCAGGCGGGCCAGCTCCTGCACTGTGATCGATTTGACGGGAGTGTCCTCTTGGGGCGCCAGCCCGCAGAACTGCTCGTAGTTGATCAGCTCCGTGATGCGCGTATCGGGGTTTTTGGGCACCTTCAGGATGCGCGTGGTGAAGGAGGCGGCATCGAACAGGAAGAGGCGGCCTGCCAGCGGCTCGCCCACGCCCGTGAGCACCTTGATCACTTCGCTGGCCTGCATCGAGCCGATGATGCCGGGCAGCACGCCCAGCACGCCACCCTCGGCGCAGTTGGGTACCAGGCCCGGCGGCGGCGGCTCGGGAAACATGTCGCGGTAGTTGGGGCCGCGCGTGCCGTCGGGGAAACGGTAGTTGAACACCGACACCTGCCCCTCGAAGCGGAAGATGGACGCATAGACGTTGACGCGGTCTTCGAGCACGCAGGCGTCGTTGACGAGGTAGCGTGTGGGGAAGTTGTCGGTGCCGTCGGCCACCACGTCGTAGCGGCGCACCAGCTGGCGGGCGTTGTCGGTGGTGAAGCGCTCCAGATACACCTCGATCTCGATGTGCGGGTTGAGCTTTTCGAGCCGCTCCTTGGCGACCAGCGCCTTGGGCCGGCCCACGTCGTCGACGGTGAAGAGCACCTGCCGCTGCAGGTTGCTCTCGTCCACCACGTCGAAGTCCACGATGCCGATGCGGCCCACGCCCGCAGCGGCCAGGTAGAGCAGCAACGGACTGCCCAGCCCGCCCGAGCCGATGACGAGCACGCTGCCGCGCTTCAGTTTTTCCTGGCCTTCCACGCCGAACTCGGGGATGGCGATGTGGCGCGCATAGCGGGCCAGCTCGGCAGGTGATAGTATGGTTGGTTGGCTCATGTCTCTGGTCGGTTTTGGATGGTGAAGTAATGGGGAATCG
>CAYNYN010000062.1:6946-13897 GCA_964401445.1 uncultured Saprospiraceae bacterium
TCAAACCGTTCCGCCTGCGATGGCCGGCACGATGCTCACTACGGCCTCGTCGCTCAGGGGGGTGGCTTCGCGTTGGAGCGTGGCGATGTCGTCTTCGCCTACGTACACGCGGATGAAGCTGCGCAGGCGACCCGCATTGTCGAACAGATGGGGCGCGAGCTGGGGATGTGCTTCGGCCAGGGCCTGCAGGGCTTCGGCCACGGTGGCGCCCTTCACCTCGAAGGTGCTGGCATTGCCGGTGAACTTGCGCAAGGGGGTGGGAATCAGAATCTTTGCCATGGCTGTAAAGGTTTTGGATGGTTTGACAATCAGTTTTTTGCGAAAGCAGGGGAAATGACGATCTCTTCCTCGTCGAAGGCGCGCTCGGTGTCGCGCAGGCGCCACGAGCGCATCTCGGCGGCCTGCCGCTGCCGCACCGACACGATGAGGTAGCTGAAAAAGGGCATGGCCTGGGCCAGGTCGTGCCGCGAGGCCACGGCCGGATGCTCGGGGTGCGAGTGATAGATGCCGAGCAGCTGCAGCCCGTGCGTGGCCGCATACTGCTCGGCCTCGAGGTAGTCTGTCGGGGTTATCTCGAACCGGCGGCGCTGGTCGCCCGCCTTGCTGTTGGTGGCGCGCAGCGCATGGGTGATGAGGCGCACCTCGTCTTCGCGGCCGTAGAGGAAGCCGCAGCACTCGCAGGGCCAGGCTTCCTCGCCATGGGCGCGGACGTGGGCAGCCACCTCGGGCGTCACGATGATTTTCAGGTCTTTGGAAGGCATGGGTGTCGTTTTGCGTCAGCCAAAAATTTCGTTCATCACCTCGGCATACTTGTCGGCCGTGTCGGCGAAGGTGGTGACCACCACGCCCTGCTCGAGCTGCTCGGCCACCTTGATGGCACCCGCCAGGTTGGCGCCGCTCGACGGGCCGATGAGCAGGCCTTCCTCGCGGGCCGCCCGCCGCACCATCTCGAGCGCTTCGAGCGTGTTGACCTCGACGATACGGTCGTGCACGGCGGGATCGTAGATGCGCGGCACGATGGCCGTGGGCATGTGCTTCCAGCCTTCGAGGCCGTGCATGGGGGCGTCGGGCTGCAGGGCCACGATCTCCACGTCGGGCTTCAGCTCGCGCAGGCGGCGGCCCGTGCCGGTGACGGTGCCCGAGGTGCCCAGGCCAGCCACGAAGTGGGTCACCTGTCCCTGTGTCTGTGCCCAGATCTCGAGGGCGGTGGAGTGGTAGTGGGCCTGCCAGTTGGCGTCGTTGGCGTACTGGTTGGCGTGGTAGTAGCGGTCGGGATGCTCGGCAGCCAGCGCCGCGGCGTACTGCTGGGCGCCGTCGGTGCCTTCGAGGCGGCTGGTGAGGATGAGCTCGGCGCCCAGCGAGCGCAGGATCCGCTTGCGCGCCTCGGAGGCGTTTTCGGGCATGCACAGGGTGACGGGCAGACCCAGCGCCGCACAGAAGGTGGCGTAGGCGATACCCGTGTTGCCGCTGGTGGCGTCGAGCAGGCGGCGGCGCCCGTCGAGCAGGCCCTGGCGCAGGGCTGTACTGACGATGCGCCAGCCGGCGCGCGCCTTGACGCTGCCGCTGAGCTGCTGCCATTCGAGCTTGGCGAAGAGCCGCACGCCGGGCTTGTGGAAGACGTTGCGCAGCTCGTACAGTGGCGTGTTGCCTACCTGACGGGCAATGAGGTGCATCTGTTGGCGCACCTTGTGGGGCAGGGTGGTCAGTGAAGCTGAGGTCATGGTTTTGTTTGTTTTGTGCCTTTCGGCAAATGGGACATGGGATAAATGACAAGCGCCTTTCCGGTATCGTTCCGGAAAGGCGCTCGTATCGGGGCCAAATGTCGGGTGTGCTACACCTCAGCCACCTCCTTTCCGGAACGGAAGGATCGGACAACATGCAGCACAACAACAGATGGCGCGATGGCGGATCATGACGGTTCGGTTCAAAGTTTTTGACGAAGTATTCTGCTCGCGGGTTCGCTTCCAACAACCGGGCCAGAAAAGCCACAGGCCCTTCCGGGCAGGTTGCCGGAAAGGCCTGTGACAGCGCGAACCCACGTACATGCTGTTACCCCTTTCCGGCCTGGCGGAAAGCACAGCAACAACATGCCATATGGTTCATTTGCGGAAGCATGGCGCAATGATAGCGGTAACGGTCGCAAAAAGTCAAGGAAAGACGAATATTTTTCCGCTGCCGGGTGCCTGTTGGAACGTTGTTTGGGTGTGCAAGAATATTACAGAACGAGTTTTTTTGTGCAAAAAATTGGTACAGCAGTTGATTGGGTGAATCCTAAGTTTTACCTTCGAACCGAGATTTTGCCTTTGGCGAAGCCATGCCTCTGTCAAAGGCAATTGCTACAGCATCTAACAAATTGTAATCACATGAAGGAGCGAACTGCTACCCAATCGCGAGCTTTTCGCGCACTCACCTGCGCCCTGATCCTCACCACCCTGAACCTGCTGGCTTTTTCCACCTCAAGCTTTGGTCAATGCAACCCCACGCTCAACAGCGTGGCCAATGGCGGTACGCTGACCATTTGCGAGACGGACATTGCCGGAAGCAACTACAACATTGCGCCCGACATACCGCCGGCCGGCATGCAAACCGTCGGTATGTTTACCCACAACATTCCTGGCGCCATGGATGGCGTCAACGTGCTGACGGTGATGTCAGGAACGGCGCCGGGTACCTATTCCGTTACCTATGAGGTGACGGGAGATGCGGGTGGTACCTGTATGGTGGGTGAAATGACGACCATCACCTTCATCATCGAAGCCGACGTGACCAACCCGCCGGTGGCGTCCGACTTCACGATGTGCCCCAACAGCTCCGTCGATGCCCTCGTGGCTGCCGGTGTGAGCTCGGGTAACAACACCCAGGGCACTCCTACCTTTACCATAACCAATTTCAATGACGGCGGCACGGGTGCCACCCTGGCCGGCACGACCATCAATGCGGCAGGCCCCGGTACCCTCACGTTCGACGTGACGGAAACCAACTTCTGCGGCACCTCGCCGGCAACCTCGGTGACGGTGACCGTACAGGACAATACGCCCCCCACGGCAGTATGCCAGAACATCACGGTCTCGCTGGATGCCGGCGGCAGTGCGACGGTGCAGGCTGCCGATGTGGATGGCGGCTCCTCTGACAATTGCCCCGGCGCCTTGACGCTTGCCTTGCCCCCCTCGGGCGCTTTCGTCATTTTCAACTGTACCGATATCGGCAACCAGACGGTGACCCTCCAGGTGACCGATGCCAACGGCAACAGCAGTACCTGCAACGCCACGGTGACCGTGCAGGACAATACACCGCCGACGATCACCTGCCCGGCTAATCAGGTAGTGAGCAACGACCCGAGCCAGTGCTCGGCCGTGGTGACCTATCCTGCCGCTACGGCTATGGACAACTGCAACGTGACGATTACCTATTCGCAGAATAGCGGCACCTCCTTCCCGGTAGGTACCACGACGGTGACCGCTACCGCTACCGATGATGGCGGCAACACGGCCCAGTGCACGTTCGACGTGACGGTGAACGACACGGAGAACCCGACGATCACCTGTCCGGCCAATCAGGTCGTGAGCAACGATGCGGGCCAGTGCTCGGCCGTAGTCAACTTTGCCGCCACGGCCAGCGACAACTGCAACGTGGCGAGCATCGCGTACAGCCAGGCCAGCGGCACGTCGTTCCCGGTAGGTACGACGACGGTGACGGTGACGGCCACGGACGATGCGGGCAACACGGCACAGTGCACGTTTGACGTGACGGTGAACGACACGGAGAACCCGACAGTGACCTGCCCGGCTGATCAGGTGGTGAGCAACGACGCGGGCCTGTGCTCGGCCGTAGTGAACTATCCTGCTGCCATGGCCACGGACAACTGCAGTGTGACTGTGAGTTACAGCCAGAATAGTGGTACCGTGTTCCCCGTAGGCACCACGACGGTGACCGTTACCGCTACGGACGGTGCGAGCAACACGGCGCAGTGCACGTTCGATGTGACGGTGAACGACACGGAGAACCCGACGGTGACGTGCCCGGCCGACCAGGTAGTGAGCAACGATCCGGGCATGTGCTCGGCTGTGGTGAACTATCCTGCGGCCACGGCCAACGACAACTGCGGCGTGTCGAGCATTGCGTACAGCCAGGCCAGCGGCACGTCGTTCCCGGTAGGTACGACGACGGTGACGGTGACGGCCACCGACAATGCGGGCAACACGGCGCAGTGCACGTTCGACGTGACGGTGAACGACACGGAGAACCCGACAGTGACCTGCCCGGGCCCCATCGTGATGGACAATGAGCCGGGTGCCTGCGGCGATGATGCGATATTCATGGCTACGGCCACCGACAACTGCAATGTAGCTTCCATTTCCTATAGCCACATGCCTGGCAGCTTTTTCCCGGTAGGTACCACCACGGTAACGGCCACGGCCACCGATGACGCGGGCAACACGGCGCAGTGCATGTTCGACGTAACGGTAAATGATACCGAAGCACCGGTAGCTGCTTGCCAGGATATTACCGTGACGCTGGATGCCATGACCGGTACGGCCTCGATTACGCCGGCCGACGTGGACAATGGCAGCAGCGACAATTGCGGCATCACTTCTTCGACCGTTGCGCCCAATATGTTCACCTGTGCCGATGCAGGATCTACCGTGGCGGTCACCTTGACCGTCCAGGACGCTGCCGGCAATTCGAACAACTGCATGGCCAATGTGACCGTGCAATCCACCCTTTCGGCAAATATCACCGGGCCGACGGAAGTTTGCGACGGCAATACCATTACCCTCGATGGCAATCCTGCTGGTGGCGCCACGCCCTACACGCATGCCTGGAGCAAGACGGGAGGCACGGGTGATGGGACGATCGTGGACAACGGCGATGGAACCGCTGATTTCACGGGGACCGTGGCGGGCACGGTGGACATTCAATATGTCGTGACCGATGCCAATGGCTGTACGGCAACGGCTACCACTACGGTGACTGTACATCCCAATCCCACGCCTTCCATCACCATCACCGAAACCTCGGGCAATGCCAACGACGACGGTGAGATCTGTGACGGCGATGGTGCCACGCTGGATGCTGGTGCCGGTTATACCGCTTACAACTGGAGCACGGGAGAGACGACCCAGTCCATTTCCGTGATGCCGGCCGTCGGTACGACTACCTATACGGTCACGGTAACCGACGCCAATGGCTGCACGGGTACGGCTTCGGCTACCATTACCGTGCATCCGAACCCGACGGTGAGCATTTTCGTCTCGGAAAACTCCGGAAATGCAGCCAACGATGGAGAGATTTGTTCGGGCGACAATGTGCTGCTGATCGCTTCGGCTGTGGGCACGGCGCCTTTCACCTATAGCTGGAACACCGGTTCCAATTCGGCTGTGCTCAGTGAAAGCCCGATGGTGACGACGACCTATACCGTAACGGTAACCGATGACAATGGCTGTACGGCTACCGCCTCGGTGACCATCACCGTGAATGAGCCCCCGACGGCAGGGCCCATCACGGTAGATCCGAGTACGGGAGTATGTATTGGCAGCAGTGCCACGCTCGATGGCCAGCCGGTGGCCGGCACCGGAGCCCTGATGACCCATACCTGGATGATTACGGGTGCCAGCGATCCGGCCATCCAGGCCGCAGCCACCTTGACCAACAACAACGACGGAACGGCCACCCTCGCCATCGCTGCTGGTGCGCCTACGGGTACCATCGACGTAAGCTACAAGGTGGCCGATGACAAAGGGTGCGAAAGTGGTACGGTTAGCGCCACGATCAATGTGAATCCCGTACCCGACGTAGCAGCCTCGGCAACGAATACAACCATTTGCGAAGGGGAGTCGGCTGCCCTGATTGGTGTGGTGATCTCCGGAACGGCACCTTACTCCTATATGTGGAGTCTCGATGCTGCCTCCACGGCTACGGGTACCATCGACATGCCGACCGACCAGTCGCCCAACTTCCTCGCTACGGGAGCGGGTACGGCTATTCTGAATTTCACGGTGACGGATGCCAACAGCTGCACCTCTGCCACCGCTTCGGTGACCATCACGGTGGAACCCGCGCCCGCAGCCAATCCCATCACCGGCCCTGTGTCGGTATGTCCCGGATCGACCCAGACGTATAGTGTGACGACCGACAACACGGGCGCAGGGGCCACGTATCAGTGGATCCTCTACTCCGGCGGCACGATCGTCACTGCGGCTACCGGGCCTTCCGTCGATATCCTGTGGGGCATGGCTACAGGTGGCCCGCACACCCTGATGGTTGAAGAAACCATCAATGGCTGCTCGACCACCAACACATTGGACATCAATGTAGAAGACAACGTAGCGCCCACCATCACCCTCTGTCCGGCAGATAGAGACATCGATCTCGATGGCAACTGCGCACTTACCGTGCCCAACCTGACGGGTGAGGTAGGAGCTACCGATGACTGTGGGGTAGGTTCCATCACCCAGTCGCCCACGGCAGGTACGGTGCTTGCTTCGGCCCACGGAATGACGCATGACGTCACCATTACCGTTACGGATTATGGCGGAAACACGGCAACCTGTACAGTGACGCTGACGGGCAATGACGTGACGCCACCGACGGCCGTATGCCAGGACGTGACGGTACAGCTGGATGCCAGCGGTGCTGCTTCGATCACGGCTGCCGATGTGGATGGCGGCTCGACGGACAACTGCACGGTGGCCTCGCTGAGCGTGTCGCCGAGTGCCTTCACCTGCGCCGATCTGGGCGCCAACACGGTGACGCTGACGGTGACGGACCAGAGCGGCAACAGCTCGACCTGCACGGCGACGGTGACGGTAGAAGACAACATTGCGCCGACGGCCGTATGCCAGGACGTGACGGTACAGCTGGATGCCAGCGGTGCTGCTTCGATCACGGCTGCCGATGTGGATGGCGGCTCGACGGACAACTGCACGGTGGCCTCGCTGAGCGTGAGCCCGA
>CAYNYN010000063.1:0-5240 GCA_964401445.1 uncultured Saprospiraceae bacterium
TATCAACATCGAGCGGCAGCGAGTCTCAACCATCTCCCTCACCTACCGCAGCAGCACCATCTTGCCGAAGCCATTCCGGAAAAAGCCGTCCATGCCGTCGTCGAGCAGCTCGTAGGCGCTGCCGTCGGGCTTGCGCGCCACGACGCGGTAGAGGTACACGCCGCGCGCCAGGCGGTCGCCGTACTGATCGGTGCCGTCCCAGGCAAAATCCGTCTGGTTGAGCCCGATGTGGAGGGGCCCCAGCTCAGCCATGTCGATCTCGCGCACGATCTGGCCGCTGACCGTGAAGATCTGTATGCGCAGGTCGGCGGGCAGCTCGCTGCCGGTGAGCGTGAAGACGAAGCGGGTGTGGGTGGTGAAGGGATTGGGGTAGTTGAACACGTGCGAGATCATGGCGCGCGTCACGACGCGGAAGCGGATGCGCAGGTCCTGCTCGGCGGCGAAGTTGCCGCTGGCGTCCTGTGCGCGCAGCTGCAGCACGTATTCGCCGTCTTCGGTGAAGTGCGGCTGCCACTCGATCACGGCCTCGTTGTGCCCGTCGGCCAGCGCGCTGTCGGCGGGGAAAAACTGCAGCTCGGGCGCGTCGAAGTAGAGGCGCGTGGTCTGTCCCGAAGGGGTGGTCAGCAGCAGGCGCACCAGGCTGGTGTCGCGCAGGGGCAGGAAGCGGTTTTCGTCGCGCAGGACGATGCGCACCAGGGGCGCAGCCGACACGATGTCACCGTCCATGATGTAGCGGCCGTCGAAGGTGACGTCCACCAGCGGGTTCCAGGGGTCGGCCTGCACGAAGAAAGGCTGGATGAGCAGGTTGTTCACGTCGGTCACTTCGGCCTGGGCGCGGCCGGGGTTGAGCTCCACCAGCAGCCGGCAAAGACCCCTGAGGCGCGCAGTGGCAAAATCGCGCTGGAGCAGCAGGGTATCGTTTCCCGAAAGGGGCGGCAGCATCTCGACGAACTCCTCGCTCGTGCCGTCGCCGTTCACGATGCGCCAGCGCACGCGCAGGCTGTCGGACGGGGCCGGCGTCAGGTTGCGCACGGCCAAGGTCACGCTGGCCGGCTCGCCCTGCTGCAAGGTGTCGGCGTGGAAGTCGAACCGGAGCGCCGGCGCCACGGCAAAGTCGGGCGGCAAGCTGCCGGTGAGGCGCCAGTAGCGGGGCTGCGGCGGCGTGCGCAACACCTCGTCGCGGGCGTGGTAGCGCAGCATGAGCATGGGAAACTGGCGGGCATCGAGCTGGGCCAGCGAGGTGTCGCCTGGCGGCAAATTTTGCCACAGCATCATCTGCGTGCCGTCGGGCCGGATGCCGATGACCGTCAGGTCCACCTCGTCGTGGCTTTCCACCTCGTCGAGCTGCCAGTGGAGGTCGTGCCAGGCGCGCGCCGGCCCGAAGGGCTCGGTCTGCAGGCTGCCCTCGTCCCACACGCCGGCCACCACGAACTCGGTTTCGAGCACCTGGTAGGCCGAGTCGGCCAGCACCTCGACGCGGCCGTCGAACTCGGGATGGCCTTTTTTGAAAAAGAACACATAGGGCCTGGGGTTGCCGATCGTCTGGCGGATGAGCTGGGCGCCCTGCGCTTCGAGCAGCGCGAACAGGCTGGTGCCGAGCGTGGCCGTGTCCTGGTCCCACTCCTCGGGCTCGTAGTGCACGTTGGGCCACCACGAGCTGCTGTGCTGCTGCGTGGTGTAGACGAGCACGTAGTCGCCGTCGGGCACGATGTCCCGCAGGAAGTGGATGGCTTTTTCGCGGCCGGCGGGACTGCGCGTGTCGTAGCTGAAGGCACCGAACGAGCTGGAGTACTGGTCGATGGCGCTGCCGTACATACCCTGGCCGGGCGCCTCGGCGATATTGATCCAGGGATCGACCGAGAGCGAGTCGAACACCACGAAGTTGAGCCCGCCCTTGATGTTCCACAGGTACCAGGTGATCTGGTCGTTGTTGACGTACACGCCGATGGGCTCGGTGACGGCGAAGCCCCAGGCGGGGTTGACCACGCGGATGGGTTTGTTGTCCTGCAGGAACTGCAGGCGCCCCCCGTCGGTCCAGCGCATGTTGTGGAGCTTGCCCTGCTGCCACTGATGGCGGTGCGATTCGTTCCAGCCTTCCGGCAAATGGGGCGCAAAGAGGAACGAGTGCTGCCGCCACACGAAGCCCTGCCCCTGCGTGAGCGCCGAGTCGATGCTGACGCGCCAGTAGTACACCGTGGTGTCGTGCCAGGACAGTGGCGGCTGGCAGGCGATGACGCTGCCGGCCGTCTCGACGACCTGCTGGTAGTGCAGGGGGCTGTCGAAGGTGGCCGTGGTGTCCACTTCGAAGTAGTAGCGCTGGGCCGGCGCCATGCCGTCGGGCGTCACGGCCAGCAGGGTGGGCGGCTCCTGCACGATGCTGCGATCCATGGGCCAGGCGGGAAAGACGTCCTGGCTGACCACCTGGAACGACCAGCTCAGCGTGTTGTTGGTGCGCGCCTGCGGAAACGGCTTTTCCTCCACCTGCCCCAGCGGGTCGAGGGTGAGGTGCAGCCGGTGCGTGCCGGGCGGCAGCTCGAGGCCCAGCGAGAGCACCACGTGTGGGGTTTGCCGAAAGGCGGGTCCTTCGAGCAGGAACACCTGCGGCGCTGCGGTCTGCCCCGTGGGCAGCTCGTGCACCACCTGCAGCACGAGGCTGTCGCCGGTATGGGCGCCCAGGTTGTAGAGGTCGAACCGGAGGTCCAGCGCCGTGGTGTAGGTGTTGGGCAAGGCCGGGTCGATGGCCAGGCTGGCCGCGTCGATCACGTAGTCGGGGCCGGGCGCAGGGTAGAGGCGCAGGGCAGGGTCGCCGTGCAGCACCACCACCTGCCGCAATTGCCGACCGAAAAACGAGAAGTTCTGCTGGCCGAAAGCCTCGCTGGTGTGCTGCATCGCCTCGCCAATGGTGGCACCGTAGTCCGTATCGAACAGGTGGTCGTAGAGATAGCGGGCATAGCTGCTGAGATTGGAAAGGGTGGTCACCCAGCTGGCACCGATGAAGGCGATGCCGCCGCGCTGCGGCGCCAACGTGAACTCTTCGGCGATGGTGTAGGGGTTCTCGGCGTAGCGGTTGGTATGGCAGCCGATGGCATAGATGAGCGGATAGCGCTCCGCATTGTCGTAATCGTCGGGATGGCCCAGGCTGAAGTCGAAGGTGGTGGGGGCCGAGTGCCCGAAGAACGAGATCATGCCCGTGCCTTCGTTGATGAGCTGGCGCAGCTGCTCGGAATAGGCTACCTGCACGGGCTCGGTGCTGTTTTTGAAAAACGACACCACGTTGGCGCCCATGCGGCTGTCGGCAGCGATGTTTTGCAGGGCATTCAGCTCGTTGCGGATGAGGTTCTGGATGGCCACGTCGCCGCCGCCGAGCTGGACGAGCCGTTTCATCCAGGCGCGCCCCGCCAGCGTCTGTGGCGACAGGCGCATGGCTGCTTCCATCTGTTGCACCTTGGTCAGATAGTCGCTCACCTGGGCCGGCGTGGTGACGGCCAGCCGCCCCACCGGCACGATGGGCGTGTTGTCGTCGCCCGCGGTGGCAAACAGGTTGTCGGAGGTGGGATGGCCGAACGAAGGCACCAGCGAGGGCCAGTTGGTCTGACCGTTGCGGCGAGCCGTGTAGATGACGCCCTTGCCCACGAGGAACACGAAGCGCAGCCCCCTGTGGCGATGGGCCCAGAAGATGAAGTTGCGGATGGCCTGCTCGTGCCCCACGATGCCCCAGCCAAACTGGTCGTAGAGCTGCGTCACGTCGATGACGCGCGCCTCGTAGCCGCCCCCTTCGGGGCTGCTGCGGTAGTCGGCATAGGCCTGCACGGGGTTGTAGCCGGTGCCGTCGTCGAAGAGGGCGGGATGGCTGATGAGGGCATATTCGATGCTGTCGGCGCCGTAGTCTTCGAATACGCGCGGCGCCACGCTGGCAGGCACGTGTGCCGCCTCGCTCATGCAGAGCACCATTTCGCGGGGCTCAGCCGCGGCGGGCAGCCACGCCCGCACCACGTCGCCTTCCTTGGCCACGGCGTAGCGCACCTGCGACGTCAGGTCGTAGAGGACGGGCATGCCGGCATCCGGCACGTTGCCGATTTCGAGATAGCGAAAGTCGTCGCCTGCCGGCAAAACGAAGCGGAACTGGCCGGCACTGGCGGCATCGAGCTGGTGGGCATAGCGATAGCGCGCCATGGCCAGGATGTGGCGGTCGTCGGTGCCGAGGCTGCGCAGCCTGAAGGTGGTATTTGCCGAAAGGCCGGCCGGCAGCGACACCGCCCACTCCAGCACCTGCCAGCCTGCGAGCGTCGTGTCGGCCAGCACGGTGCCGTCGGCCAGGGTGAGCTGCAGCTCGTGGGCGCCCCCATCGAGCAGCAGGCGCAGCCACAGCTGCGGGGCAGGACCATCGGCGGCCTGGCCGGCAAAGGACAGCGCAAACTGACTTTCTGCCGTCAATCCGCTCTTGCCATAGCCCTCGCCCAGGTCGTAGTGGCAGTCGAAACCCTGGTCGGGGTTCCACTCGCGGCCCCAGGTCCAGGTGTTGTGCCACTCCACCACGCGCTCCACCACACACCAGGGGGCCGGCGCCGGCACATCGGCAGGAGGCATGGCATCGGCCTGGGCAAAGCGGGCAGGAGCCAGATCGTCGGCCCAGGTGAGAAACCAGGCCGAGGTGTCGTTGAAGAGACTGTAGGCGGGGTTGAGCTGGTAATCGGGCTGGATGTAGATGAAGGCATCGAGCGCGCCGCGGTTTTTGCTTCCGCAAAATTCGATGTAGTCGTCAAGGGAGAGCGCGCCCTCGCTGCTCACGTAGAGCGGCACTTCCCGGCCGTCGTGCCAGAGCTGAAGGTGCGCCCCGGCGGGCAGCGTATCCGTCAGGCCTGCGGCCACCAATTGCTGGACCGTGACGCGATGCACGCCGTCGGCCGTGACGCCCATTTTGATCCAGGGCTGGTCATACCGTATCCACTCGTTGCCGTAAAGCGTGTCGGGGCCCACAACCATCTGTGCGGCAAGCACCAACGGAAGGAAATGGATGAACAGCAGGGTCAGGTAGCGCACGGCGGAACGATTTTGCAAGGCAAACGAACGGGACTCGTTGAGCGCAAGGTCGAAACATGCATCCATCAAAATTACCGCAAAACGGCCACATTACCCGGGGATTGCCCCAAGGCAATGAGCCCGCTGGCCGACACATAGTGCCGCCGCCCCGTCTTCTGGGTGCGTATGCTCGTGGCAGTGGTGGTGAGGAGGAACGGTGC
>CAYNYN010000063.1:5340-13768 GCA_964401445.1 uncultured Saprospiraceae bacterium
CGATGGACGATAGACGATGGACTTACGTCGTCACGACCTGCTTCCGACAGGTCGGAACAGGCTCCGTGAAACGGGGGCCTGCCCGATGAAATCGGGGTCGTCATGGTGTCACGCTCAACGCTCAACCCTTTTTTTCAGGGCACTCATACATGAAATAAAAATACCACAATCAAAACAGCGGCAGGCAGCTTCATACACATTTTGAAAAAATGGATGTCTCGAAACCCTTTGAAAACCCCATTTGCCCGCCTTATTTTCGTCGTACCCAAATGCCCGTCTCCTTCTGGCGATAGCACAAAACCGCCTTCACGTCCCATCCCTTTGGTTTTGAAAGCGCAATACTGCTCGAGCAGTCTCTGAAACAAACGCTCAACACGCACACCACTACCTCTATGAAGACGATTGTGATTGGTGGCGGCCCTGCCGGTCTGGCAGCTGCCTACACCCTCTCGAAGTATGGCGCATCTCACGACCACGAGGTGGAGCTGTGGGAAGCCGCTCCTGCCGTAGGTGGCATGTGCCGCACCATCGAGCTGTGGGGGCATCGCGTGGACCTGGGCCCGCATCGCTTTTTCAGCACCGACCGCCGCGTCAACGCCCTGTGGCTGGAGCTGGCCGGCCGCGACTACCGCATGGTGGACCGCCTGACGCGCATCTACTACAAAGGCAAGTTTTTCTACTATCCGCTGCAGCCCTTCAACGCATTGTGGAACCTCGGGCCTTTCGAGGCCGTGCGCTGCCTGACGAGCTACGTGCAGACGCGGCTGTCCGGACAGGAGGCAGGCGACGATTTCGAATCGTGGGTGACGAACCGCTTCGGCCGGCGCCTGTACGAGATTTTCTTCAAGACCTATTCCGAGAAGCTGTGGGGCATTCCCTGCACGCGCCTCGACGCCGATTTTGCCGCCCAGCGCATCAAAAAGCTGTCGCTGGCGCAGGCCGTGTGGGCGGCCCTCAAGCCCGGCCCCGACCACAAGCACAAGACGCTCGTCTCACAGTTCGCCTATCCGGTTGGCGGCACGGGCATGATCTACGAGCGCATGGCCCAAGCCATCGAGCGCAACGGCCAAAAGATATGGCTGGAACGGCCGGCGCGGCGCGTACACGTACACCATCGCCGCGTCACGGCCGTAGAAGACGCCAACGGCCAGGTGGTGCCCTGCGACCACGTCGTCAGCAGCATGCCCATCACCTCGCTGGTGAAAGGGCTGCCCGCACTGCCCCAGCGCGTGCGCCAGGCCGTCGGCCAGCTGCGCTTCCGCAACACCATCCTCGTCTATCTGAAGGTGAATGGCACCGACCTGTTTCCCGACAACTGGCTGTACGTGCACGACAGCCGGCTGCGCACGGGCCGCATCACCAATTTCCGCAACTGGGTGCCCGAGCTCTGTCCCGACGACGGGCGCACGGTGCTGGCCCTGGAGATGTGGTGCTACCCCGAAGACGCCCTCTGGCAGGCCAGCGATTCCGACCTCATCCAGCTCGGCCGACAGGATCTGGCGCTGACGGGCCTGGTCGATCCCGCCGCGATCGAGGATGGTTACGTGGTGCGCATCCCGCGCTGCTATCCCGTCTATGAAAAGGGATACAAGGCCCACGTGCAGGTCATCAGGGACTACCTCGACACCATCGAAGGGCTGCACGTGATCGGCCGCTACGGGGCCTTCAAGTACAACAACCAGGATCACAGCCTGCTGATGGGCCTGCTCGCGGCAAAGAACATCCACGAGCACGCCCGGCACGATCTCTGGGGCATCAACACCGACTACGAGACCTATCAGGAACGCAGCCTCATCTCGCAAACGGGACTGGTGGAAATCTGATTGGCTCGCGCACGAGGACAACACAGCTTGCACAGGTGTCCATGGATGATTATTTTTGGACAAACGCTTGAAACCCATACACTATGTGCAAGCACCGGCCCCTCCTGCTGCAGGCAGCGCTTTGCCTGTTCGTCACCTTGCCGGCCTTTGCCCAGCTCGGCCCCGGGAAGGTGATGTTCATCGCCTTCGACATGGACACCAACAAGGGCTTTGCCCTGCTGGCCCTCGATCCCATTCCCGCCAACACGACCATCTACGTGACCGATGACGAATGGACCGGCACGGGATTCGCCGGCACCGAAGGCGGCGTCGAATGGACGCACACGGCCGAAGTGCCTGCAGGCAACGTGTTGGTGTTCACGGGCGTGCAGAGTACTGCAACCCTCGCCGTAAACATTGGATCCGCCCAAAAAATCGGCAATTTCAATCCGGGCAGTGCCGACGAAGTGCTCTACGCCTACGTGGGCACCACCTATGGCAGCCCCACCACCTTCCTTTCCGCCCTGTCGAATGGCGGCTTCAATGCCACCAACGGCACCCTCACCGGCACCGGCCTGGTGGCCGGCCAGACGGCCGTCGAAATCACCGGCGACGAGGACGTGGGCGTGTACAACGGCAGCACCACCTGCAACACCACCGATGCCGACTGCGCAGCCATGATCGCCACGGTGAGCAACTGGGTCACCCAGGACGGCTCGGGCGACCAGAGCATGGACGGCATCTTTCCCGATTTCCCGGCCGACGTGCCGATGAGCTGGTCGGGTGCCGCCCTGCCCGTCGAGCTGGTGCGTTTCGAGGCCCGCGTAGTAGATGAGACCCTTTCCCTGCAGTGGGCCACGGCCAGCGAAGACAACAGCGCGTGGTTCGTCATTGCACATGCGTCGCCGGGTAGCGCATGGCGCGTGCTCGACTCGCTGCCCGCGGCAGGCTGGTCGGCAAGCATGCAGCATTACAGCTGGCAGTGGAAAAATCCGCCCGCCGGCACCCACTACTTCCGGCTGAAGATGATGGACCGCGACGGCTCCTTTGCGTGGAGCCCCGTGGTGTCGGCCGAAGTGTCCGGTGGCCCCACCCTGAGCCTGTGGCCCAATCCGGCCCGTGAGGTGCTCCACCTCGCCGCCGAAGGCGAATGGTGCCACACCCGCATCGTCTCGCTTGCCCATGGCCAGACCATCAAAGAATGGGCGCAGCTGCCCCGCCAGATCGCGCTGCAGGACCTTCCCCCGGGCCCCTACGTCCTCATCGCCCGCGGCCCCGCCGGCGTGCAGCGGGTGCGTTTTGTCGTGCAGTAGGCCGGCCAGTGGTGGCTTCTTACGGCCTCAGTGCCTACCTTTGATGCGCCTGCCCCTTTGCTCTGTCGAAATCTCCCCGGTTTAAAAATCAGCCCGTTGCCATGCCCGGCAGCAGGGTATGGAGGTATATTTGCCGCCCATCTCAAAAACCGAAAACTGAAAACCCATGCACGCCGTACGCGCAATCCACTACCTCGGTCTCGCGCTCTGCCTGACCATGGCCACCACTGCCACCGCCCAGGACCGCATCGAGCTGGCCGCTTTCTTCGGCATGACCAACTACCAGGGTGACCTGGCCGAAGATCACGTCGAACTTGAAGAAACCAAAATCGCCGTGGGCGGCGCCCTGCGCTACCACATCTCCCCGCGCTGGGCCATCCGCGCCCATTACTTCTCGGGCACCATCACCGGCGACGACGCAAACTCGATCAAGCTGGCCTGGCGCCGCTGGAAAGTGGACATCGACGTGAAGGAATGGGTCATCGGACCCGAGTTTTACATTCTGCCCGTCAACCGCTTCGGCATCGGCGGCCGCTTCGAAGGGGGCATCTCGCCCTATATCAGCGTGGGCATGGGCATCACCCATGCCGACAAGTTGCTGACGGTGCCGCCCGAAGACCAGGATCGCTTCCCCGAGCCGGGCGACCGCGACAACTTCTTCGTCACGCCCATCATCCTCGGTGTGCGCTTCGATGTGGCCGAATTCTCGGCCTTCATGTTCGAGGTGGGCTGGCGCAACATCTTCTCCGACTACCTCGACGGGGTGAGCATGAATGGAGGCTATAAAAAGAACGACTGGTACAGCTTTGCGGGCGGTTCGTTCTCCATCTTCTTCGGCAAACCGGCCAACGCGCGGTAGCATTTGCCGACGGTGGCCCATCGTGTGTACTATGTGAAACTCTGTGGCAACAAATGGCTCGCTGCGCTCGCGACGATGGACGATGGACGAACGTCGTTACGTTGTCACGTCGTTACTGCCTGCCCCGATGAAATCGGGGTCGTCAAGGCGTCACCTTCAACCCTGACCATTCCCCGAGGAATCGGTGAAATCGGTCTTTCCCAAACCCCTTAGCCTTGCGCATCCACACCGACATGCACGTCACACACCTTTCGTCGGCCCGCAGCTGGCGCGGCGGCGAACGACAACTGGCCTGGCTGCTGCACGAACTCGACGCCATGGGCGTGCGCCAGCAAGTGCTGTGCGTGAGCGCCTCGCCGCTGCACCGGTGGGTAGTGCGCCACCTGCCCCATATCGGCATCGTGCCCTACACCAAGCGCAGCGCATACGACCCCTGCACGGCGCGCCTCGTGCGCAAGGCCGTCCATCGCTTCGGCTCGGCCCTCGTCCACGCCCACGATGCCCACGCCCACACGATGGCATGGCTGGCCACCACGCTGTGGGGCCTCGACCGGCCCGTGGTGGTGAGCCGGCGCGTGGCGTTTCCGCCCTCGCACAGCCTGCCGACCCGCAAGAAATACCTGCACCCCTCGGTGGTGCGCGTGCTGTGCGTGTCCGACTACGTGCGCGCGCAGATGGCGCAATGGGGCATGCCCCCCGAGCGGCTGGCCGTGGTGTACGACGGGGTGGACCTCGGGCGGTTTGCCGGCAGCACAGCTGCCTCGCTGCACGATCTGGCCGGCTGGCCCCATGAGGTACCCGTGGTGGGCTATGTGGGTGCGCTGACCGACGAGAAAGACCTCGTCACCTGGCTCCGCGCGGCTGCCCGCGTGGCTGCCGCCCATGCCGACGTGCGCTTCGCCCTCATCGGCGACGGCCCCCAACGCCAGGCACTGGAATCCCTGGCGCACAGCCTCGGACTCGAGGGCCGCGTCTGGTTTGCCGGCTTCCGCGACGATGTGGCCGCCCTGCTGCCCTCGCTCCACGTGCTGCTCTTCACCAGCCGTTCCGAAGGGCTGGGCACCACCATCCTCGACGCCATGGCCGCCGGCGTGCCGGTGGTGGCCACGCGTGCCGGCGGCATCCCAGAGGTGGTGCAACACGAGCAGACGGGCCTGCTGGCACCCCCTGCCGACGCCGACACCCTGGCCGGCCACGTGCTGCGCCTGCTGCAAGACGACGCGCTGCGCCAACGCCTCATCGAGGCGGCGCGCCGGCACGTGCAGCGTTTCTCGAAAGAGGAGATGGCCCGCGCCACATTTGCATGCTACCAGTCGGTTTTGTAGTCTTGCTTTCGCACTCTGGCTTGTTCACCCGACACACGCGTACGGCATGAAGTACTTCCTCGCACCCCTGTGCACGCTCCTCCTGCTGACCTCTTCCGCCTTCCGGCAAAAAACGTGGACGCCGATCGAGCCCCCCACCATGGCCGAGCAGCGATGGGTCGATTCGGTGTTTGCCGCCATGACCGAGGAGGAGCGCCTCGGCCAGCTGCTGTGGATCCGCGCCCACAGCAACTGGGACGAAAAGCGCAATGCCGAGGTGGAACGCCTCATCCGCGAATACCACCTCGGCGGCCTCACCTTCTTCCAGGGCACGCCGGCCGAGCAGGTGCGCCTCATCAATCGCTATCAGGCAGCCGCCCGCATCCCCCTGTTCATCTCCATGGATGCCGAGTGGGGGCTGGGCATGCGTTTCAAGGAGGCGGCCATGAGCTTCCCGCGCCAGCTCATGCTGGGCGCCATCCAGGACAACACACTCATCTACGAGATGGGGGCCGAGATCGCACGCCAGTGCCGCCGCGTGGGCGTCCACATCAACTTCGCCCCCGTGGCCGACATCAACAACAACCCGCGCAACCCCGTCATCAACACCCGCTCTTTTGGCGAAGACCGCGTCAACGTGGCCGGCAAGGCCTACATGTACATGATGGGCATGCAGGACCACGGCGTCATGGCTTGCGCCAAACACTTCCCCGGCCACGGCGACACCGACGTGGACTCGCACAAGGACCTGCCCGTCATCCTGCACGACCGCGCGCGGCTCGACAGCGTCGAGCTGTTTCCCTTCCGCATCCTCTTCGAGCAGGGTATCGGCAGCGTGATGGTGGCGCACCTGCACGTACCCGCCCTCGACAGCACGCCCAACCTGCCCACCACGCTTTCGCAAAAAGTGGTGCGCGGCCTGCTGCGCGACGAGCTGGGCTACGACGGCCTCATCATGACCGATGCGCTCGGCATGAAGGGCGTGACCAAGCACTTCCGGCCGGGCGAGGTGGAAGCCCTGGCCCTGCTGGCCGGCAACGACGTGCTGCTGCTGCCCGAAGACGTGCCCGCCGCCTTCCGCACCATCGAGGAATACATCCGCCAGGGCAAGCTGAGCCGCGAGCGCATCCACGCCAGCGTGCGCAAGGTGCTGCACGCCAAATACCGCATGGGCCTCACCCGCTTCGAGCCCATCCCGCTCGAAGGGCTCGAGCGCGACCTATTCAGGCCCGAGGCGCTGGCGCTGAAGCGCAAACTCATCCGCGAGGCGCTCACGCTGGTGCGCGACGACGCCGGCATGCTGCCTTTCGACACGCTCGAACGCATGCGGCTGGCCACCCTCGCCCTCGGCGCCACCGACACCACGCTGTGGCAACGCCGCTTCCTCGCGTGGAACCCCGACACGCGCGTGCTGACGCACGGGCTCGAGGTATCCGACCGCGCGACCAAACTGCTGGTGAGCCGCCTGCGGGGCTACGACGCCGTGATCGTCGGGCTGCACGGACTGAAAACCACCCCCTCGGGAGGCAACTACGGCCTGCCGGCCTCGGCCCTGCGCTTCCTCGATGCGCTGCGCATCGACGGCATCCCCGTCGTGCTCGTCAACTTCGGCAATCCCTACGTGCTGCGCCACTTCGACCGCTTCCCCACGGTGTTGCAGGCCTATGAAGACGATCCCGACGTGCACGACCTGGCGGCTCAGGGACTGGCCGGCGTGTTCGGCTTCCACGGTCGCCTGCCGGTGACGGCCTCGCCCGCCGCGCGCTACGGGCAGGGCCTCGAGACGCAGCCCACCTTCAGGCTGGGCTGGGCGCTGCCCGAAGAGGTGGGCATGCGCTCCGATACGCTCGCCCTGCTCGACAGCCTCATGCACATGGCCATCGACAGCGGCGCCACGCCGGGCGGCGTCGTACTCGTGGCACGCAAGGGCCGCATCGTGTGGCACAAGGCCTACGGCTACCACACCGACGCGCGCAAGCAGCCCACCCGCCCCGACGACCTGTTCGACATGGCTTCGGTGACCAAGGTCATGGCGTCCACCCTCTCGCTCATGAAGCTCTACGAGCAGGGCCGCCTCGACCTGGGCGCCCCCCTCTCGCGCTACCTGCCCCAAGCCGACACCTCCAACAAGGCCGACATCGTCATCCGCGACATGCTGTACCACCGGGCGCGGCTCCGCCCCTGGATCCCCTTCTACCGCGAGACGATCGACGAGAATGGGCGCCCCATCGATTCGCTCTACCGCACCCGCCCCGACGACCGCTACTCGGTGCGCGTCACCGACCACATGTACCTGCGTCGCGACTGGGTGGACACCATCTGGTCGCGCATCTACGCTTCCGAGCTGCTCGACACCGTCGAATACCGGTACAGCGACCTGGCCTTCTACTTCGCCAACGCCCTCGTCGAGCGTCTGTCGGGCATGCAGGTGGACCGTTTTGCCGAAAGGCACTTCTACCAGCCGCTCGGCCTGCACCGCATCGGCTTCAACCCGCGCGACCGCTTTGCCAAAGAGGAGATCGTACCGACGGAACACGACACCTACTGGCGCCACGAGGTGCTGCAAGGCTACGTGCACGACATGGGTGCCGCCATGCTCGGTGGCGTGAGCGGCCACGCCGGCCTGTTCGCTTCCGCAAAAGATCTGGCCGTGCTGGGGCAGATGCTGCTGCAAGGGGGCTACTACGGCGGACAGCGCCTGCTACAGCCGCAGACGATCGCCACCTTCACCCATCGGTGCGCCGCCTGCACGCGGCGCGGCATCGGCTTCGACATGAAACAGCTCGACACCACCCAAACCCTCAACATGGCACCCTCTGCCTCGGCTTTCGCCTTCGGGCACCTGGGCTTCACCGGTACCGCCGTCTGGATCGACCCGGCCTGGGAAACGGTCTTCGTATTCCTGTCCAACCGCGTCTGGCCCACCATGCAAAACCGCAAACTCATCGACATGGACATTCGCCCGCGTGCCCACGAAATCGTCTATCGCGCCTTGTATGTGGAATGATTTGGCGTGGGTTGAGCCTGCTGATATGGCGCCGGTGAATGATGATGAATATCGCGTAAAGAGGATTTGAAGATTCGAGGACCGATGGTTGAGACTCGCTATCACTCGGTGTTGATACGCCGCCAAAGGCGGCGATGTTGAGA
>CAYNYN010000064.1:0-4846 GCA_964401445.1 uncultured Saprospiraceae bacterium
TTTCGGCCAAAAAGAAAGGGAACCAGCCCTCATGAAGCCGGTTCCCTTTCTCTGCCCGTGGATGGTCGAACCCTCGGGTCAGGGCTTGAACACCTCGATCTCGTGCGTCTGCACGACCAGGTCGGTGAACTTGCCCTTGAAGCGCGTGGCCTTGACGATGTGGTTGTCGATCCAGTGGTAGTTGCCGCCGCGCGGCTTGCCCATGAGCAGGCCGTGATACTTGAAGCCGTGCTTGCGCAGCCATTGCTCCGTCACCTCGCGGTGCTCCTCGGTGCGCGAGGTGAAGAAGGTGATGATGTGCCCTTCGTCATACCATTTGTTGATGATCTTGAGCGCATCGGGATACGGCATGGCCGTGGCCATCCGTTCGGGTTCCTCGTTGGGGATGTCATCGCAGATGGTGCCATCGATGTCGATGAGGAAGTTCTTGATGTGCGGCGGAAGCACCGGGCTGAGCATTTCCCCTTTTTCGTTGAAAAGCGGTTTCAGCTCCTTGTTTCCATCCTTTTTTTCCTGCGCCATAATGGTCGAGAAGGTTTGTTTGAACGGCAAAGTTAGTGTAAAAGCAGCTAAAAGGGTGCCGTTTCCGTGTATGAAATACGCTGTACAAAGAAAAGTTCGCGCTCGCCATCAGTTTGTTGCACAGGTCGCGGTGGGCGCCTCAGAAGGTGATGTAGTCCACGGGGTTGACGGGCTTGCCCTTGTACCACAGTTCGAAGTGGAGATGGGGCCCGCTGGTCAGCGCGCCCGTATTGCCGATGATGGCCACGGCCTCGCCGGCCCGCACGTAGTCGCCCACGTGCTTGAGCAGCGATGAGTTGTGCTTGTAGAAGGTGATGACGTTGTTGGGGTGCTGTATGGCGAGGGTGTTGCCCGTTTCGAGCGTCCAGTCGGAGAAGACGACCCAGCCGTCCATGGCGGCCTTGACGGGCGTGTTGCGCGGCGCGAGGATGTCGATGCCGTAGTGCTTCTTGTCGGGCATGAAGCCGGCGCTGATCTCGCCTTGCAGGGGCGGCACGAAATAGAGCTGCTCGAGGGGTACCTCGCGTGGCGAAACGTTGACGGGCCCGGCCATGTTGGCAGTGAGCTCCTCCAGTTCCACCTCCTCGCGCAGCATTTCCTCTTCTTCACTGGGCCCTACGGCCATCAGGTCGAGCGAGTCGTCTTCGCCCGAGAGCGTCTCGGGCTTTTGCACGAAGGTGTCGACCTGTGCGGTGAGCATCTTGCGGAAGTTTTCGGTGTACACGCGCTGGGCTTCGATGATCTGCTCCATCGAGTCAAGCTGCTGATAGATGCGGATGAGCTCCTGGTCGCGATGCACGTCGCCATAGCCGGGGATCATGCGCTTCAGTGGCGTGAACACGATCAGCATGACGACGATGGCGGCCACCGTCACCACGAGGGTGGACACCAGCACGTACACGTTGAGCAGGCTGAGGCGGTAGGATCCTATCTCCTCGAACGTCTCGTTGTTCATGATGATGAGGCGATAGGTGTGCTGCAGCCGTTCGCGCCAGCTCCGTTGTTCCTTGTTTTCTTCCGCCATCGGTTATTGGTGGTTGAGATCAAAATATTTTTGCCCGCATGCAGTTTGAGCCTGTGTGCTGCAAGCAGGCACATATCGGCCCAATGGGCTTTCTTTGCAGGTGCCTTTTGGCACGCTTTTGCCGAAAGGCCTTGTATTCAGTACGCAGGGCTTTCGCAAAAGGGGCTCAAAATTCGGAATAAATCCCGACACGGGCCAATTTCCAACATTCAAATCATGTCAATGTTGCTTCGCAAAACGACGGCAGCCGCTTGTATGGTGCTGGTTCTGGTGATCGCGTTCGGCTGTGTGACGCAGAAGAAAAGAGGTGAACGATCGGCGCTGGGCAAGCTTTACGAGAACACCACTGCCCGCTATAACGGATACTACAACGCCACCGTCCTGCTGCAGGAGTCGTTGCTGGCGCTCGAACAGCAGCACCAGGACAATTACAACGCGCTGCTGCCCCTCTACCCATACATGGCCGTCGACAATGCCCGATCCGTGTCGAGCCAGCTCGACGAGGCCATCAAGAAAGTATCTACGGTGGTGGCGCTGCACCGCAGCAGCCGCTGGACCGACGACTGCTACCTGCTCATGGGCAAGGCCCAGTTTCTGAAACAGGACTACGAATCGGCGGAGGAGACGCTGGAATACCTCGTCGAGGAGTTTCCGCCCGACAACCCCGTGCAGGAGGTGGCTCCCGAGAAGCGCAAGCCCTCCCCCTCGCAGCGCAAGCAGGCCATTCAGAAGGCCAAAAAGGAGCGCGAAAAAACGCGCAAGGAACGCGAAAAAGAGATCAAGAAGGAGCGCAAGGAGCGCGAAAAGGAGCGCCGTCGCCGCAACAAGGAGATCCAGCGCATGCGCAAGCTGCGCAAAAAGGGCAAGGCTGTGCCGCCGCGCAAGTCTACCCGGCCGAAACCCGAAGAAAAAAAGGAGGAGCCCGCTCAGGCCGAACCCCAGGAGCCAAAAGAGGAGACGGAAGCCACGGCCCAGACCCCGCCTGCCGACACCAGCGGCCTCATCCGGCTGGGCACGGCGGCCCCCACCTCGTTCGAAGGGCAGGCCAGCAATTCGCCCCTCGACAAGATCAGGCACCGGCCGGCATGGCAGGAAGGCATGCTGTGGCTGGCGCGTACCTACATCGAGCGGGGACGCCGCACGGAAGCCCACCGCATCCTCAGCCAGATGATCGAGTCGCCGGCCACCTATGACGACCTGCGCAAGGAGGTGGCGCTGGCGCTGGCATGGCTCTACCTGAAGGAGGACAAGCCGGCCGAGGCGCTGCCGTGGCTCGACGAGGCCATCGGCCGCACGCGCCGCGGCCCCGAGAAGGCGCGTTACCTCTTCATCAAGGGGCAGCTGCTCGAACGGCTGGGCCGCAATGCCGAGGCAGCCAGCGCCTTCGAACAAGTGACGCGCTCGGGCGCTACCTACGACATGGTCTTCAACGCCCGCCTCAACCTGCAGCTCATGCGCTGGCGCACCGGCCAGGCCACGGCCGAGGCCGTGCTCGAGGAGCTGGAGCGCATGCTCAAGGACGACAAGAACACCGACTTCCAGGACCGCATCTACTACACCATGGCCCGCATCGCCCTCGACTCGGGCGATCGCGAGCAGGCGGTGGCCTGGCTCGAAAAGTCGATCGAGACGAGCACCAAAGACGAAGCGCAGAAGGCCGAATCGTACCTCATGCTGGCCGACCTGTATTTCGAGGCGGGCAACTACGTCGAGGCCAAGAGCGCTTACGATGCGGCGCTCCAGTCGCTCAACGTCCATCACCCGCGCTACCTCGAGGTCAAGCGCCTGGCGGAAAACCTGACCGAAATCGCAAAATATCTCGAGACCATCCAGTTGCAGGACAGCCTGCTGGCCATCAGCCGCATGTCGGAGGCCGAGAAGCTGGAGCTGGCCCGCCAGATCCGGCAGCAGCAGGAGGAAGCGCGCAGGAAGGCGCTGCTCGCCGGCGCCGCCGGCAAGCAAACCGGCATCAACAAGAACAACCCGCGCGCGGGGGGCGTGGCCATGGCGGGCAGCGCCCGTGCCATCCCCGTAGCCGGCGCTGGCACCTCGTCGTTTTTCGCCTATGACGATCGGGCCGTGCGGAAGGGCATGCGCGACTTCCAGCGCGTGTGGGGCGACCGCCCGCTGGTCGACAACTGGCGCCTGTCGAGCAAGATCAAGGGCCTGCAGGGCGAGGCAGGGGCTGCCGGCGAGGAGGAGATTGCCGTCAACGTCACCGAGGAAGACCTGTCGTCCATCCTTGCCGACGTGCCCGACACGGAAGAAGAGATCCAGAAGGCGCATGCCGCCATCATGGAGGCCATGTTCAAGCTGGGCGGTCTGTATCGCGACAAGCTGCAAGCCAACGACAAGGCCGCCGAGACGCTCGAGGAGCTGCTGCGCCGCTACCCCGACAATCCGTACAAGCTCGATGCGCTATACCTGCTCTATCTGACCTATACCGACATGGGCAATTTGGCGAAAGCCAACGAGATCAAGGGGCGCATCGTGGAGCAGTATCCCAACTCCAACTACGCGCGGCTGCTCACCGATCCGAACTATGCGCGCTCGTTCCAGGACAAGGAGGCGCAGGTGGAGCAGTTCTATGCCGAGACCTATGCGCTTTTCGAGCAAAAGCAGTATGCCGAGGTCATCCGTCGGGTCGATGAGGTGGGGCCCAAATTCGGCTCGAAGCACGACCTGATGCCCCGCTTTGCCTTGCTCAAGGCGATGAGCCTGGGCGCCGTGGAGGGGCGCGAGGCCTATGTGAAGGCGCTGAAGGACCTCATCGGGCGCTACCCCGACACGCCCGAAGCGGTGCGGGCGCGCGAGATCCTGCGGCTGCTCGGCGAGAAGGTGGGCAAGGCGCCCATCGCGACTACCGCCGAAGGCAAGAAGGCCCTCGAAGACTCGCCCTTCACCTATGAGGAGGGCAAGCTGCACTACGTCATCGTGGTGTTCGAGCCGGGCGTCAAGCTGACCCAGGCCAAGGCCAACATCGCCGACTACAACAGCAAGTACCACAGCCTCGACAAGCTGCGCATCTCGAACATCTACCTCGGACCGCCTACCGACCCCACCAAGCTGCCGCTGATCGTCATCCGGCGTTTCCCGAACAAGGAAAAGGCCATGGCCTACTACGAAGGCGTGATGGCCAACAAGGACGAGTTCGTGAAGCAGGAGGTGCCGTTCGAGGTGTACCCCATCACGCAGAACAACTACCGCGAAATCCTCAAGCGCAAGTCGCTCGACGGGTACAGGGAGTTTTTCGAAGCTTACTACCTGAAATAGCAGGTGGCTCCGGTTTTGGTGACGCGT
>CAYNYN010000064.1:4946-13746 GCA_964401445.1 uncultured Saprospiraceae bacterium
ATCGTCTATCGTCTATCGTCTTTTTTCAGAAGCCAAACTCTTCCATGTCGGGTTCTTCCTCTTCGCCGTTGCTTCTGCGGTTGCGGCGGTTGCGCTCGCCGTTTTGCATGTTGCCGAAGCGATAGGTGAACGACAGGCTGGCCGATCGCGAGATGCGTCTGCGCCACAGGTCCTGCTCGAGGCGGCTGTCGGCGGTGTGCATCTCGAAGCGCATGGTGTTGAGCGGGTCGCGCACGCGCAGGCTGAGCGTGCCCTTGCGCTGGAGCACCTGCATGCGCAGGCCCACGTCGGCCATGAAGATGCCCTTCATGGTGCCCTGCGGCAGCACGCGCGGCCCGCGGTAGCGGGTGTTGAGCTGCAGGGTCAGGTTTGCCGGCAGGCGGAAGGTCTGGCTGAGGCGGCCCGACCACACGGTGGCTTCGTTGCTGAACTCGATGCTCTCCGTCTCGCCCGACACTTCGGCACGCGACAGGTCGAAGCTGCCCTGCAGGCGCCACCAGCGCCAGGGGCTGGCGCCAAACGTCCATTCGGCGCCCCAGGCGCGGCGCGTGCCTGCGTTCTCGTAGGTGGCCACGGATACGAGCTCGTCCAGCGGCTTGACGATGCGCTGCACGGCGTCGTTGGTCTGGCGGTAGTAGAGTGTCAGTCCCACGTTGGCCGTCTTGAAGTAGCGTTGCCAGCCCAGCTCGGCCACGTGGCTGTACTCGGGCCGCAGGAAGGGGTTGCCCGTGCGCAGCATGTAGGGGTTCGAGTAGTCGGTGAAGGGATTGATCTGGCGGGCGCGGGGGCGGCGCACCCTGCGGCTGTAGCCAAACGTCAGCTCCTGGTCGGCCGGCAGCGTGTACTGCAGGTGCAGGCTGGGGTAGAGGCTCTGGTAGTTGAGGTCGAAGGTCTCTTGCGTCTGTTCGAGCATGGAGTGGGTGACGACGTGCTCGGCGCGCAGGCCCGCTTTTGCGGAAAAGCGATCCCACTGGTGGCCATAGGTGACGTAGGCCGCGTAGATGTTTTCGTCGTAGATGAAATCGTTGGACCGGTCAGGGTCGATGACGAAGGCCTCGCTGCGGTCGGGCGAGAAGGAGATGCGCGTGCTGCCGTCGTAGTGGCGCCAGTCGGCGTGGAAGCCGGCTTCGAGCAGGGCCTGTTTGCCGAAAGGCTGGGCATAGTCGACGCGCAGGCGGAGCTCTTCGTTCTGCTGGTCGTTGCTGGTGCGCTGGTGGCGTGCCAGGGCCACGGGCGCGAACGACAGGTCGAGCGAGTCTTCGAGCACGGTGCTCTCCATGAGTCCCTCGCCGCGGCTCCACGTCAGGTCGGTCGAGAGGAAGTGCTGGCTCGAAGTGAAGGTGACCTTGTGGTGGGCGTTGAGGTCGTAGTTGAGGTGGTCGTGCAGGCTGGATGAGGTGCTGAGGGTGCGGGCCAGCAGCTCGCCGTCGGGCCACCAGAACGATTGCAGCGTCTCGGACGTGCCGTTGCGGCCGCGCTGGCGCAGGCTGGCCTGCATGCCGAAGGTGTGGTACTTGTTGGGCGACCAGTCGAAGCCGGCGCGGGCCATGTGCATGCCGAAGGCATGGGTGCCGTCGCTCGTCTGGTCGAGGCTGCGCTCGACGGGCACGAAGTAGCGGGCGTTGGTCTCGCCCGAGGTGGCGCTCTCCGCCCAGCGGCCGTTGTACTGGCCAAAGACGCGCCAGTCGCCGCGGCGCAGCGAGGCATTGAGGCCGCCGTTGGCTTCGGGCAGGGTGCCCAGCCCCAGGCTCACCGAGCCGTTGTGCCCCTGCGCTTCCTCCTTTTTCAGGATGATGTTGAGGATGCCGGCCATGCCTTCGGGGTCGTACTTGGCCGACGGGCTCGTGATGATCTCGATGCGGTCGATGGCGTTGCCGGGCAGCTGTTGCAGCAGCTGGGCCGCCTCTTCGTTGCCGAGGGTGGGGCGCCCGTCGATGAGGATGCGCAGGTTCTGGCTGCCGCGCAGGCTGATGTTGCCGTCGATATCGACCTGTACCGAGGGCACGTTTTCGAGGATCTCGGTGGCCGAGATGCTTTCGGCGCCCACCATCTGGTCCACGCGCACCACGCGCTTGTCGATGCGCTGCTCGACGAGGGGTCGGTGCTCGCGCACCACCACCTCTTCAAGGGTCTGCGTCTCGGGCTGCAGCAGCAGGTCGCCCAGCTCGACCACGGGCTGGCGGGGCGTGATGCGGATGCTGTCCTTGACGAGCGTCTGGTAGCCGATGAACGACACCTCGAGGCGGAAAAAGCCGGGCTTCAGCTGTTCGAGCACGAAGCGGCCCCGCCCGTCGGTGACGGTGCCGCCCTCGAGCTGGCCGGTGCGGCGCCGGATGAGGGCGATGGTGGCGTATTCGACGGGCTTGTGCGTCTGGGCATCGAGCACGCGGCCGCTGAGCGTGCCGATGGCCGGCAAGTCGTCGGGGTTCATGCGGGGGCGGCGCCCCTCGGGGCGCTCGGGGCGGGGACGTTGTCCTTCGGGGCGTTCCGGGCGGGGGCGCTCCTGTGCATTTGCCGAAAGGCAAAGCAGGGCGAGCACGGCAGTGAGTATCCAGTTTTTCATGTTGGGTGTTTTCGAAATTTATGAGAAAAGGCCACATTTGCTCCGTTTTTTCGACACTTGCCGGCTGGAGTTTTTTCCGACAGGTGGATTTTTTCACTGTTTTTGCAAAGAATCCAAGCATGGCTCATGCGCACGTAAGGCGTCCGAAGCTGGGGGAACTGGCCGCTACGGCCATTTGTGGCAACGACATCAGCTCGTCCTGCCTGTATGTTTCGGCCCTGGCCATCCTGTATGCCGGTCAATATGCCTGGCTGGCCCTGCTGATGGTGGCCGGCGTGTTGTATCTGTTCCGAAAAATTTACGGCGAGGTGGTGGGGGCACTGCCCCTCAACGGGGGCGCGTACAACGCCCTGCTCAACACCACGAGCAAAAGCATGGCTTCGCTGGCGGCCACGCTCACCCTGTTGTCGTACATGGCCACCGCGGTGATTTCGGCCAGTGAGGCCATCCACTACGTGCATAGCGTGGTGCACGCCGTACCCGTGGTGCCCGTGACCATTGGGCTGCTGGCCGTGTTCATGGGATTGACCATCCTGGGTATCGGCGAATCGTCCAAGGTGGCCATTGCCATCTTTTTGACCCATCTGTCGGCACTGAGCCTGCTGGCCGTCGTCGCGTTCATCTACATTTTCTCCCATGGGGTGGGGACGTTCGTTGCCAATTGGCATTGGCCGGTGGAGGGAAGTGTGAAGCACGCGCTTTTCTTCGGTTTTTCGGCAGCCATGCTCGGCATCTCGGGCTTCGAGAGCTCGGCCAACTTCGTCGAGGAGCAGGCGCCCGGCGTGTTTCCCAAGACGCTGCGCAACATGTGGATCGTGGTGAGCATCTTCAACCCGCTCATGGCCGTGTTGGCGCTGGCCGTGCTGCCGATCGGGCAAGTGGCCGAACACAAGGAGGCGTTGCTCTCTTTCATGGGGCACGAGGTGGGTGGCCCCTGGCTCTCTACGCTGATCTCGGTAGATGCTGCGCTGGTGCTCAGCGGTGCCGTCCTCACCTCGTACGTGGGCGTGAGTGGTCTGTTGGAGCGCATGACCCTCGACCGCATCCTGCCGCAGTTTTTGCTGGCCAAGAACAGCCGGGGCAGCGCCTACCGCATCATCATCATGTTTTTTCTGCTCAACGTCTCCATCCTGCTCATCACGCGGGGCGAGCTGGGCCCCCTGGCCGGGGTGTACACCATCTCTTTCCTTTCGGTCATGGCGCTGTTTGCCATAGGTAACATTTTGCTGAAAATCAGAAGAGCACGCCTGCCGCGCCCGGAGCGCGCCTCGCCGCTGGCCATCCTCCTGGCCATCATTGCCGTGTCCATGGCCATCGTGGGCAACATCCTCATCAATCCCCGCTATCTCGGCGTGTTCATGGAGTATTTCATTCCGACGGTGCTCGTGGTGGGGGTGATGCTCAACCGGACGACCATCCTGTCGGGCATTCTGTACCTCATTAGATACGTGTTCGAACCCGTGCAGCAGTTCGTCAAGAAACTGAATCGAAGGATTCTGGAGCTGATCGTGGAAATCAACTCGCAGGAGTTCATCTTTTTTACCAAAAACGATGATATCGCCACCCTCAACAAGGTGATGCTGTACGTCCAGAAGAACGAACACACACGCAAGATCAAGTTCGTCACGGTACTCGAAAACGGGGATACCGTGCCCGAGCAGCTCAAACACGACGTAGAGGTGCTCGACCGGGAATATCCCGAGATCGATATCGAGTTCGTGGAGCTGAAGGGGAAGTTTGGCCCCAAGCTGATCCGGAAACTGTCGAAGGAGTGGAATATCCCGGTCAACTTCATGTTCATCGGCTCACCGGGCGATCATTTCCCCTACCGCATCGAAGAGCTGGGTGGCGTGCGACTCATCATCTGAGCCCCCTGCAAAAAATGGTTGAGGGTTGAGCGTGCAGCGTGGTGCGCCTCGCGCTACAGCCTGCTTCCGACAAGTCGGAACAGGCTCCGATGCAAATCGGGGACGCAACGTCACGCAACGTCTTTTGTCATCTCACCATCGCGGCGAAGGCACGTCACAACCATCGAATCCTCTTCCCTCGGCATTCGTCCTCATTAGGTGGCGTCAGAGCTGGCCTTCCGTTCCAACCGCCCGAGCTGCCACCGGCTGCCAAGGCGCATGCTCAGGGCAAAAGCCAGGCCACCGCCGAGGGCGAGCAAGGCGATGCGTACGAAATCGGGCGAGGCGCCTGCCGTCAACCACAGGATGAAAAACAGCACGATCGCCTGGGTCAGGCCCCAGGTGAGGAGGAATTTGCCGAAAGGCATGTGGACGATGGCAGCCAGGGAGGCGCGCTCCCGTTCGAGGCGTTGCCGATCGAGTTTTTGTTTGCGTTCGAGATCCATGGGCAAGGGTGATTTATTTCACCTGTGAAAATAGGGCGCCGGGCGGCACGGGGGAAACCTTATTTGTACTTTTTTGTATAAATTGCGCCGCGAAATTGATAATTAGTCTAAATAATCGATTCTGATATCCGGTTAATCGATTGTTTTTCAGATAAAAAACCTGGCTCATGAGCGACAGCATGCAGACCCTCGAGGCGCACACCAGTAGCGAATACAAGTACGGCTTCACGAGCGATATCGAGACCGAAGTTTTTCCGAAAGGACTGAATGAAGACATCATCCGAGCCCTTTCGGCAAAAAAGGAGGAGCCCGAGTGGCTGCTCGAGTTCCGGCTGAAGGCATACCGGCATTGGCTGACGCTCGAGGAGCCGCACTGGGCCAACGTGCACTACGATCCGATCGACTACCAGGACATCATCTACTACGCTTCGCCGAAGAAGAAGCCCAAATACGATAGCCTGGACGAGGTGGATCCCGAGCTGCTGCGCACGTTCGAGCGGCTGGGCATCCCGCTCGAGGAGCAGAAGGTGCTGGCGGGCGTGGCCGTGGATGCCGTGCTCGACAGCGTGTCGGTGGCCACCACCTACAAGGAAAAGCTCAAGGAGCTGGGCATCATCTTCTGCTCGTTCAGCGAGGCAGTGAAGGAGTATCCCGAGCTGGTGCGCAAGTACCTGGGCTCGGTGGTGCCCTATACCGACAACTTCTTCGCGGCGCTCAACTCGGCCGTCTTCAGCGACGGCTCGTTCGTCTATATCCCCGAAGGGGTGCACTGCCCCATGGAGCTGAGCACCTACTTCCGCATCAATGCAGCCAACACGGGCCAGTTCGAGCGCACGCTCATCGTGGCCGAGAAGGGCAGCTACGTCAGCTACCTCGAAGGCTGCACCGCCCCCATGCGCGACGAGAACCAGCTGCACGCGGCCGTGGTCGAGCTCATCGCCATGGACGACGCCTACATCAAGTACTCGACGGTGCAGAACTGGTATCCCGGCGACAAGGACGGCAAGGGCGGCATCTACAACTTCGTGACCAAGCGAGGCTTGTGTGCCGGCAAGCGCTCGCGCATCTCGTGGACCCAGGTGGAGACGGGCTCGGCCATCACGTGGAAGTATCCGTCGTGCATCCTCAAGGGCGACGACAGCATCGGCGAGTTCTACAGCGTGGCCGTGACCAACAACCGCCAGCAGGCCGACACCGGTACCAAGATGATCCACATCGGCAAGAACACGCGCAGCACCATCATCTCGAAAGGTATCTCGGCCGGATACAGCCAGAACTCGTATCGCGGCCTGGTGAAAATCGGCAAGCGCGCCGAAAACGCGCACAACTTCTCGCAGTGCGACTCCATGCTCATGGGCGACAAGTGCGGCGCCCATACGTTCCCCTATCTCGAGGTGGAGAACGACACGGCACAGGTGGAGCACGAGGCCACGACCTCGAAGATCGGCGAAGATCAGCTGTTCTACCTGCAGCAGCGCGGCATCAGCGAGGAAGACGCCATCAACATGATCGTCAACGGCTTCTGCAAGGAAGTGTTCCAGGAGCTGCCCATGGAGTTTGCCGCCGAGGCGCAAAAGCTGCTGGCCATCAGCCTGGAAGGCAGCGTCGGGTAGGGCAGTGCCGTAAGCTCACCATAACCATCAGACAGTCAATTACGAAAACACTACCACATATGCTTAAGATCAAGAATCTGCACGTCAAGGTCGAGGATAAGGAGATCCTGAAAGGCATTGATCTGGAAGTCAACGCCGGCGAGGTACACGCCATCATGGGCCCCAACGGCTCGGGCAAGAGCACGCTGGCCAATGTGCTGGCCGGTCGCGAGGATTACGAAGTGACCGAGGGCGAGATCTGGTTCAAGGGCCAGAACCTGCTCGAGATGGACGTGGACGAGCGCGCCCATGCCGGGCTGTTCCTCGCGTTCCAATACCCCGTCGAGATCCCGGGCGTGAGCATGGCCACCTTCCTGCGGTCGGCCGTCAATGCCGTGCGCAAGGCCCGCGGTCAGGAAGAGCTCTCGCCGGTACAGATGCTCAAGTACATCCGCGAAAAGCTGAAGATGCTCGACATGGACGAGTCGGTGCTCAAGCGCTCGCTCAACGAGGGCTTCAGCGGCGGCGAGAAGAAGCGCAACGAGATGCTGCAAATGGCACTGCTCGAGCCCACGCTCGCCATCCTCGACGAGACCGACTCGGGCCTCGACATCGACGCGCTGCGCATCGTGGCCGACGCCGTGAACAAGCTGCGCAGCCCCGAGCGCGCCTTCATCGTGGTGACGCACTACCAGCGCCTGCTCAACTACATCGTGCCCGATCACGTGCACGTGCTGTTCAACGGGCGCATCGTGCGTTCGGGCGGCAAGGAGCTGGCCCTCGAGCTCGAAGAGCGCGGCTACGACTGGATCAAGGAAGCGGCGGCCATCGGCTGAGGTGCGCCGTGCACCGCACGCGCTGCCACTGCTTTGGCAAGGTGCATTTCCCATTGACCATCGTCCGGGGCGCCACGCCCCCGCATAAATCAATATCGACCAATGACGACGACCACAACGACCCATACACGAGACGCCATCGCGCACTTTCAGTCGCTGGCGCAGCAATCACTGGATGCCAATGGCAGCGGAGCACGCGCGTGGCATGCGCTGCGCCGCAAGGCTGTCGGGCAGCTGGGGGACATGCGTTTCCCCACGCGCCGCGACGAAGACTGGAAGTACACCAGCGTCAGTGCCATCACCAACGAGCCGTGGGCGCTCGGGCGTGCCGTACCCGTGAAAGCTGAAGACCTCTCACGCGCTTTCTTCGACGGGCTGGATGCCTTGCGCATCGTGTTCGTCAATGGGGTATGGCAGCCCGAGTTGTCCACTTCATTCGACGATTTGCCGGAAGGCCTGTCCATCGCGCCGATGAGCCGCCTGCTGGAGCGCGAGCCCGACGGCTGGGCCGCCCAAACGCTCGAGGCACAGGCCGCGCACGACCATGTCTTTGCCGTGCTCAATGCGGCCCTGGCCCACGACGGCCTGGTGGTGCAGGTGGCGCCCAACGCCGTCATCGAGCAGCCGCTGCACTTCATCTTCATCGCTGCCGACCAGGGCGAGGCCTTCGTGCAGGCGCCCCAGCTCTACGTGCATGCGGCGCGCGGCAGCAAGCTCACTTTCGTAGAGCACTATTTGCCGCAAGGCGGAGGGGCACCGCGCTACTTCACCTGCGCCGCCACCCGCGTGCGCGTGGACGCCAACGCCGAGGTGCACCACTACCGCCTGCAGCGCGAAGGGCGCTTCGGCCGACAGGTCAACCACTGCGCCGTGGAGCAGGAGCGCGACAGCCGCTACTACAGCTACGCCACCGACCTGGGCGGCATGCTGGTGCGCAACAACCATGACGTGGCACTGCGCGACTCCAACACGCAGACGTACCTCAACGGCGTCTATCTGCTCGGCGACGAGCAGCACGCCGACAACCAGACCTTCATGGACCATGCCGTGCCCCATTGTGAGAGCAACGAGCTGTACAAGGGCATCGTGACGGGCAAGGCGCGCGGCGTGTTCAACGGCAAGGTGCTGGTGCGTCCCGACGCGCAGAAGACCAACGCCTTCCAGCAAAACAGCACGCTGCTGCTGTCGCCACAGGCCGTCATGGATGCCAAGCCCCAGCTCGAAATCTTTGCCGACGACGTGCGCTGCAGCCACGGCGCCACCATCGGTCAGCTCGACGAGACCAGCGTCTTCTACCTGCGCACGCGCGGCCTTTCGGCAAAAGAAGCGCGCCGACTGCTCCAGTTTGCTTTCCTGGCCGAGGTGCTCGACAACATGCCCGACGAGCCCGTACGCGAGGCCGTCAAGCAACTGGTGCACGACAAGTTGTATGAGATTGGGTGAGGAATCGAGGAAT
>CAYNYN010000065.1:0-7835 GCA_964401445.1 uncultured Saprospiraceae bacterium
CATCGACTTTTTGCAGTAGACTCAAGCTTAGTGTTTAAAGTTCTTTATCAGGGTTTTACAAACAAAACTTGTGCATCCATCGTCTATCGTCCTCACCAAGCTCTGTGGCGCTCTGTGTGCACTCTGTGGAACTCTGTGAAAAAACTGCGTATTTGGTGCGACCGAAAGCGGCGGTTTTTCGAAAGAGAAAACGAAAACCCCGACAATCGTCCATCTCAACAAAACACCCGACGTCATGAACAAGCTTTTCCTGCTCGCAAGTCTGACCTTCCTGTGGATCGGCACGCTGGCCCAGTCGGCCGATCCCATTGCCGTGCGTACGGCCGGCATGGAAGCGCATCCCGGCTTTTTCAACTTTTACTGGGACGCCAGCGAGGGCAAGCTCTGGCTCGAAATAGACAAATTCGATTACGAGTTTCTCTACATCGGCTCGCTGCCCCAGGGGGTAGGCTCCAATGAGATCGGCCTGGACCGCGGCCAGTTCGCGCGTGGTCGCATCGTCAAGTTCGTGCGTAGTGGCCCCAAAGTGCTGCTCTACCAGCCCAACTACGATTACCGCGCCACGCGCGGCACCGAGGCCGAACGACGCGCCGTGGAGGAGGCTTTCGCCAAATCGGTCCTGTGGGGCTTCAAGGTGGACGCCGAGGCCGACGGCCGCGTGCTGGTCGATGCCACCGACTTTTTCCTGCAGGACGTGCACGGCGTGGCGCAGCAGCTCGAACAGCGCGGCCAGGGCACCTACCGGCTCGACAAGAGCCGCTCGGCTTTTTTTCTGCCCAACACCAAAAATTTCCCTCAAAACACTGAGGTAGAGGTCATCCTGACCTTCACGGGCAAGCCCAAGGGCAGCGAAATCCGCACGGTCGTCCCCTCGCCCGAGGCCGTCACCGTGCACGAGCGACATTCCTTCGTGCAGCTGCCCGACGCGGGCTACGAGCCGCGCGCCTTCGACCCGCGCTCCGGCTTTTTCGGCATCGATTTCTACGACTTCTCGCAGCCCATCGACCAGCCGCTGACGCGCCGCTTCATCGTGCGGCACCGCCTCGAGAAAAAGCACCCGCGCCGCAAGCGCTCCGAGCCGGTCGAGCCCATCGTCTATTACGTCGATGCCGGCGCGCCCGAGCCCATCAAGTCGGCCCTGATGGAAGGGGCCCGCTGGTGGAACCAGGCCTTCGAAGCGGCCGGCTACAAGGACGCCTTCATCGTCAGGGAGCTGCCACCCGATGCCGACCCCATGGACGTGCGCTACAACGTGGTGCAGTGGGTGCCGCGCAGCACGCGCGGCTGGTCCTACGGCCGCACCATCGTCGATCCGCGCACGGGCGAGATCATCAAGGGCCACGTCACGCTGGGCGCCCTGCGCGTGCGTCAGGACTACCTCATCGCCCAGGGGCTGCTGCCCGCCTACGAACACGGCGCCACGCCCGACCCGCGCCTCGAGCAGATGGCCCTGGCGCGCCTGCGGCAGCTCGCCGCCCACGAAGTGGGGCACACGCTGGGGCTGGCGCACAACTTCGCCGCCAGCGTCAACGACCGCGCCAGCGTGATGGACTATCCGCATCCCTACATCACGCTCGATGGCGACCAGCTCGACTTCAGCCAGGCCTATGACACGGGCATCGGCGAATGGGACAAGCGCGCCATCCTGTATGGCTATCAGGATTTCCCGCCCAAGACCGACGAGGCCGCAGCCCTCAACGACATCATCCGCGAGACGCTCGCCATGGGCCTGCACTACATCTCCGACCGCGACGCCCGGCCCCAGGGGGGCGCCCATCCCTACGGCCACCTCTGGGACAACGGCACCGACGCCGTGGCCGAGCTGGAGCGGCTGATGCAGGTGCGCGCCCATGCGCTGGCGCGTTTTGGCGAAGCCAACATCCCGCCTGGCACGCCCCTGTTCGAGCTGGAGCGCGTCCTGGCGCCCCTCTACTACGGCTGCCGCTACCAGATCGAGGCGGTGAGCAAGCTCATCGGCGGCGTGCGATACAGCTACGCCCTGCGCGGCGACGGCCAGGTGGTGGCCGAGCCCCTGCCCTCCGAATGGCAGGAAGCGGCCGTGGCCGCCCTGCGACAGACGCTGCTGCCCGAGTTCCTCATGCTGCCCGAGGCGCTGCTGCGCCAGCTGCCGCCCCCGCCGCCCGGCTATGGGCGCGACCGCGAAGCCATCCCCACCCAATCGGGCCTGCTGTTCGACCCCGTCACGGCGGCCGAGGCCTCGCTGCGGCACACGCTCTCGCTGGCGCTGCACCCCCAGCGCCTCGAACGCGTCATCGTGCAGGACCAGCGCGGCTACTACGGCCCGCGCATGGGCCCGCAGGCCCTGCTGCAGGCCCTGCACGTCAATCCCGAAAATTATCCCGACAAGGGCATGGAAGGGGCGCTGGCGCGTGCGGCCGAGCGCGTGTACGTCATCGAGCTGATGCATGCGGCTGCCGACGCCGATGCCGCCCACGAGGTGCGTGCCCTCGTGCTCGACCGCCTGCACGAGCTGGAGGCCCTGTTTGCCGAAAGGCTGGAGCATGAGCAGACGGGCCCCTACCTGCGCGCCCACACGCGCTACCTCGCCTCCCTGATCGAAGCGTTCATGGACGAACCCGAAGACTTCAAACTGCCACCCGTGCCCGACATGCCGCCCGGCGCGCCCATCGGCTGCGAATAGGCCACTCCGCCGGCGCCACACGAGAAAAGGGCAACGCATCGAGGTGCGTTGCCCTTTCTGTTTTGCGTGGTTTTTCGTCTGTGGCTTCCGCCAAAAAACACTCGAGCGGGGTCAGGCCGACTCGATCAGATGAACTTGAAGTTGTAGCGATAAATGCCTACCACCAGCACGATGAACAAAATCAGGAAAATGAAAAACCACATCAGGCAAAGCCCTTTTTTACCGGCATCTTCGATATGATCGGCCATGATCGTTGGTTTTGTATGAAAGATTTTTCAAATGACGGACAAAAGTAGCCTTTCCCGCCCAATCGGCCAAGCCCTGGGGCCCTCGCCGCCACCACGCGCCTACCGAAACATTTTCTCGATGGCGGGGATGGCTTCGGGCATGGCGAACACGATCACCTTGTCGCCCACCTGCAGCTGGAAGTCGCCATCGGGGATGAACGTCTCCTCGCCGCGAATCACGCCGCCGATCAGCGCTTTCTGTGGCAGGTGCAGGTCGCGCAGTTTTTTGCGGGTCAGCCGGTTTTCCTTGGCCACCACGAACTCGATCACCTCGGCCTCGACGCCGTGCAGCGTCGTCAGCGCCTCCACGCGCCCCTTGCGCACGTAGCGGAAGATGTTGTTGGCAGCGATGAGCTTGACGTTGATGAGCGTGTCCACGCCGATGTTCTGCGAGATGTAGGTGTATTCCTTGTTTTCGACGCGGGCGATCGTCTTGGCCACGCCGTAGTTTTTGGCCATCAGCGAGGTGATGATGTTGGTCTCCGAGTTGGCCGTCACGGCAATGAACACCTGCATGTCTTCCAGCCCCTCTTCGCGCAGCAGGTCGATGTCGCTGGCATCGCCGTGGATGACGAGCGTATCGTTGAGCAGCTCGGAGAGCAGCCTGCAGCGGTCCTTGTCGCGCTCGACGAGGGTGACCTGGTAGTCCTGCTCGAGCAGGCGCGCCGTTTCGTAGCCGAGGCCCGAGCCCCCCACGATCATGATGCGCTTGACGTCGACCTGCTTGCGGCCGATCTGCGTCTCGAGCTTTTCGAGCTCCTCGCGCGGCGAGATGAAATAGACGTGGTCGTTGAAGCGCAGCACCGTGTCGCCATGGGGGATGATGGTGCGGTTGCCCCGCAGGATGGCGATGGGCCGGTAGTGACCCTGGTAGAAGCCCGAATGGGTGATGTCGCGCAGCGGCTTGCCCAGCAAGGGCGAATGCTCGTCGAGCGTGAAGCCCACGATCACCATCTTGCCCTCCTCGAACTCGAGCACATCGGTAAACGAGCACTGCCGCACCAGCCGCTGGATCTCCAGCGCCGCCAGCTTGCGCGGCGAGATGAGCGAGTCCACGCCCGTGCGCTGGAAAAAGCCGAGCCACGGCTCTTCGAGATATTCGGGAAAGGACACGCGCGCGATGGTCTGCCTGGCGCCCATCTGCTTGGCCATCTGCGCCATCACCAGGTTGGTGTGCTGGTTGGTGGTCACCGCCAGGAAGAGACGCGCGCGCTGCACCTCGGCTGCCTCGAGGATCTCTTCGGAAGAGGCATCACCCAGGATGGTCAGCACGTCCAGATGGGTGCCGGCATAGTCCAGCACGTCTTTGTTGGTATCGATCAGCACGATGTCCTGGTCTTCGTAGGACAACAGCTCGGCAAGATGAAAGCCCACGCCCCCCGCGCCGGCAATGACGATTTTCATGCGTATGGTTTTGCGTCAGGCGATCGTTTCACGGCGCAAGTTTCCGGAAAATCTGCCGGTTGTACACCTGCTGCCGCAAAAAGAGGCCCTTCCCGCCCAATGTCCTCGATTTCCGCTTCAGCGCGTCGATCGCCGTGCCGGGTGCCCCCTGCTTGACTTTGTGGTCTGCCTTTCGGCAAATTGTATGCGTTCCGCCATTCCTTCACCCAAAACACAATGCCCCATGCGTACGCTCGCCCTTCGCTACGGCCTGATGATGGCAGCCAGCTTCACGGCCTTTTTCCTGCTGATGCACGCGCTCGGCCTGTCGCAGCACTACAACCTGCGCATCTTCAATGCCTTCATCCACCTCGGCTTCATGTATGCGGCCATCCGCCAGTGGTATGCCAGCCACGACGCCTCGGCCAACTACATCAATGGCGTGGCCATGGGCATGGCCACCTCGGCCGTGGGCGTGCTGCTGTTCTTCCTTTTCATGCTGTTCTTCCTGTGGTTCAGCCCCGACTTTCTGGCCCAATTGCAGGCCACGCTGCCCATCGGCCGCTACCTGACGCCCTTCACGGCCAGCCTCGTCATCTTCATGGAAGGCATCGGCATGAGCGTGGTGGGTGCCTATCTGGTGACGCGCTACGTGCTGGCCAGCATGCACCGCGCTTAGAGCACCAGATGCCCCAGCAACCACAGCGATTTGAGCGTCCAGGCGATGGTACGCAGCCAGTTGGTGCGCACCAATCGGCCGATGAGTCCGGCATCGTAGCCGTCGGCTGCCAGCTTGCGGTGCAAGGGCAGCTGCACGGCCAGGGTGCTCAGCCAGATGAGCGCCAGCAAGACGATCGGCCCCACGCGGGCAGGCAGCCACCACGTGCCCTGCCACCACCATATCAGCGCGGCCACCAGCTCGAAGATCATGACCGGCCCCGCCAGCCGGCTCATGCGGCGCACGTGGCTGCGGTGCGCTTGCGCAAATGCCGCATCGGGCATTTCGGCGAAAGCCGGATAGCTGACGCATTGCACCTGCCACACCACGCCCGTCATGAACCAGGAAGCAGCAAGGTGCCACAGGAAGGGCAGGGAAGTCATGATCGAGTCCATGGGGAAAAGAGTTGAGTGTGTCAGTTTAGAGCTTAAAGTTTATTGTTTAAAGTTGATTCACAGTACTGCAAAAAATGCAACCTGTGTGACTATCGTCCATCGTCCGTTGTCCATCGTCCTACCCTACAGCAGGCACCATACGTTTACGAGCCTCGAAAAGGCTCGCAAACGCCCCGCTCTCCTTCACTCCGCTCTCCTTCTCTCCGCTCTCCTTCTCTCTTTCTCTCCGTCTCTCCTTCACAGCATGAGCTGCTCCTTCATGAAGTCGAGCGTATGCTCGATGGCTTCGGCGGCGAGGAAGGGTGGCGACTGCTGGGGCCAGGGGTGCTTGCCCCCGAAGACGTGGTCGCCGTTTTTGATCCAGACGAGGTGGCTGCGGGGTGCTGCCTCGTGCAGCGTTTCCGCGGCAGCGGGGGGCACCGAGGTGTCGTGGGTGCCATGCACGAGCAGCACGGGCTTGTCGAGCGTGGCCAGGCGGCGCGGCAGGTCGAATCGGTCGCGCTGGGCTTCCCAGTCCTCGTAGAGCTGGAAGTAGAGCGGCATCTGCTGGCCGGTGCGGGCGTTGGGGATGTAGATGACGCCCTCGTCGCGCCACTGCTCGACCAGCTCGGGGCGGTCGCGCCACAGGAAGTCGAGCCCATCGACGCTGGCCCAGGTGGCCAGGGCGCGCACGTGGGGCTGCTCGGCTGCCGCCACGATGCCGATGCCGCCGCCGCGGCTGTGGCCGATGAGGCCGATGCGGTCGGGCCGGTAGGCAACCTTTTCCAGCTCGCGAGGTTTGCCCTCCAGCCACCCGATGACGGCAGCCAGATCGGTCAGCTCCTTGGAATAGTTGTTCCGGCCAAATGCTTCGAGGTCGGCAAACTCGAGCGGCTGCTCGACGGTGGTGCCGTTGTGCGAGAAGTTGAATTTGACGAAGAGGAACCCGTTGCGGGCGAAGGCGCGCGCCACCAGATCCCAGTAGCCCCAGTCCTTGAAGCCCTTGAAGCCATGGGCAAAGATCACGACGGGGCGGTCGGCCGGATGGTCGTCCCAGTACACGTCGACGAGGAAGGGGCGGCCGTCGGCGCCCTGAAGCACGTGGTTGTTCAATAGTCGCATGGCCGTTGTTTTGTGGTGAGCGAGCAGTGGGCTTTGCCTTATCTTGCAGCCGATTTTTTGGCCGCAGCAGCGGGCGCGAGGTGCGCACAGGCGCCGGGCCCGCAGGTCGGCAAAATTAGTTTTTATGGTCCAATCGCTCGACCAGATACGACGCCCCATACAATCCGAACTGAATGCCTTCGAGCGGTACTTTCGCGACTCGATGCGCTCGCGGGTGCCCCTGCTCGATCGGATCACCTACTACATCGTGCGGCGCAAGGGCAAGCAGGTGCGGCCCATGTTCGTCTTCCTGACGGCGCGCCTGTTCGGCCCCATCAACGAGTCGAGCTATCGCGCGGCCGCCCTCATCGAACTGCTGCATACCGCCTCGCTCGTGCACGACGACGTGGTGGACGACGCCCACCGCCGTCGCGGCTTCTTCTCCGTCAATGCCCTGTGGAAAAACAAGGTGGCCGTGCTGGTGGGCGACTTCCTGCTGGCACGCGGCATGCTGCTGGCCCTCGAGAACGAAGAGTACCCCCTGCTGCAGATCATGTCGCGGGCGGTGAAGGACATGAGCGAGGGCGAGCTGCTGCAAATGGAAAAGGCGCGCCGCCTCGACATCAGCGAAGCGGTCTATTTCGACATCATCCGCCAGAAAACGGCCTCGCTCATCGCTGCGGCCTGTGCCGCGGGGGCGTCCAGCGCCGGCGCCTCGCTCGAGGAAGTGGAGCACATGCGCCTCTTCGGCGAAAAGATCGGCATCGCCTTCCAGATACGCGATGACCTGTTCGACCTGGGCGACGACGACGTGGGCAAGCCGCGCGGCATCGACATCAAGGAAAAAAAGATGACCCTGCCGCTCATCTACGCCCTGCAGCAGGCCGACAACCGCACCCGCCGCCGCATCATCCGCCTGGTGAAGTACCACCACGAAGAGCAGCCCGCCATCGACGAGGTGATCCGCTTCGTCCATGGCAGCGGCGGCATGGACTACGCCCGCGAGGTGATGGCCCGCTATCGCGACGAAGCCTTCGAAATGTTGCACACCTTCCCCCCTTCCGAGGTGCGCCAGTCGCTCGAGTCGCTCGTGCTGTTCGTCACGGAAAGGAAAAAGTAACTGCGTGACGGTGCGGGGCGATGAATGCCATCGGCAAACTGATGGTTTGCATAAAGTCAATGGACGATGGACGATAGAAACTCACGTGCCTGCCCCGAACCTCGGGCACAGGCTCCCCGATGCTCGGGGCAAGGCTCGAAAGGCGCGATGTTGAGATGAACAACCGTGGCGACTCTGGCTCCTCACGCGC
>CAYNYN010000065.1:7935-13699 GCA_964401445.1 uncultured Saprospiraceae bacterium
TGTGGAAGAGCGCACAGCGTGCCCCTCTGAAAACCGCTTTGACGAAAGTCACTGCTCATCTTGACATCCGTCCGACACAGCGGTACGGGGCCGGGCACATCTTTGCCCCGACTTTTTGCGAAAGCACAATGAGGAGCCAATGAGCGTCAATCTTCTGGACAAATACAACGTGCCGGCACCGCGCTACACCAGCTATCCGACGGTGCCCTACTGGCAGAAAGAGCCGCCCACGGCCGAGGAATGGATCGGCGCGGTACGCGATGCCTTTCGGCAAAACGACGAGATCAGCCTGTACATCCATCTGCCATATTGCGAGCGGCTGTGCACCTACTGCGGCTGCAACAAGCGCATCACGCGCAACCATGCCGTGGAAGGCCCCTACGTGGACGACCTGCTGCGCGAATGGGAGCTGTATTGCCAGATCCTGCCCGGCCGTCCCGTGATCCGCGAGATCCATCTCGGGGGCGGCACGCCTACCTTCTTTGCGCCCGAGCAGCTGCGTCGCCTCATCACGGGCATCCTGGCGCATGCAGAAGTGTCGCCGCGCCACGAATTCGGCTTCGAGGCGCATCCCAACAGCACCACGCCCGAGCACCTGGCCACCTTGTACGAGCTGGGCTTCCGGCGGCTGAGCATCGGCGTGCAGGACCTCGATGCCGAGATCCTGACGCTGATCAACCGGTTCCAGACGACCGAGCAGGTGGAGACGGTGACGCGGCAGGCGCGCGAGCTGGGTTATACCTCGATTAACTACGACCTGATTTTCGGCTTGCCGCGCCAGACGGAAGCCCACATCCGCCGCGACATGGCGTTCGTGGCCGGGTGGCAGCCCGAGCGGCTGGCCTTCTACAGCTATGCCCACGTGCCCTGGATCAAGCCGAGCCAGCGCGCCTACTCCGAAGCCGATTTGCCGAAAGGCAAGGAAAAAAGGAAGCTGTACGAGCTGGGGCGGGAGCTGCTCGAGCAGGCGGGTTACGTCGAGATCGGCATGGACCACTTCGCCCGCAAATCCGACTCGCTGTACCAGGCCATGAGCCACGGCACCCTGCACCGCAACTTCATGGGCTACACGCCGCTCTATACCCGCCTGTCCATCGGGCTGGGCGCGTCGGCCATCAGCGATACGTGGACGGCCTTCATGCAAAACGAAAAGCACGTGGAGGACTGGCAGGCCCGCGTGCGCAAGGGCGAATTTCCCATCATGCGCGGCCATCTGCTGTCGTGGGACGACCTGGTGCTGCGGCAGCACATCCTCAACATCATGTGTACGATGGAAACGGAATGGCACGATCAGGGCGACACGAGCGTGGCCCTGTTCGAGGGGCTGGCGCGCATGGACGAGCTGGTGGCCGACGGGCTGGTGGTCATCGAAGAGACGCAAAAAGGCGGCCGCCTGCGGGTGACGCCGCAAGGGCGGCCTTTCCTGCGCAACGTGTGTCTGGCGCTGGACGCGCACTACTGGGCCCGTCAGCCGGAGGGCCGCTTGTTCAGCGAAGTCGTTTAGGGGCGCTCACACCACCTTGTCGGCACAACACGAGCTGGCGAAGGCATCGGGCTTGGCTTTGAACACGAAGCCCATGCTGAGGATGTAGCCCATGGCTTCCTTGAGCGCCTGGTTCGACTGGAAGGAGGGGTCGGTGTTGATGTCGGCGTGTACTTCGAGCGCCACGTCGTAGCGGTCGAGCAGGTCGCACAGGGCGTAGGCCACCTCTACCGACTTGCCCACCTCGGTGATCATCCGTTCGCGGATGCCCATCTTGCGGTCGGTGCGCTCGTTGCGGATGAACATGAATCCGCCTTTCTTCTCGCGCAGGAACACGATGACCGTGGCAAACTCGATGCCGCTGGCCCGCACCTGCGAGTCGGTGCCGATGCACACCTTGAGGCGGTGGCCGGCGGCTTGCTCGCGCACAATGGCGCGCTCAACGGCTTCAACCAGCGGTCGTTCGATGCGTTCGCCGTTGAGTCTTCTCCATCTGTCCATGGCTTTTGGATTGAAAAGGGATAAATTATTGACAATTAACTGCTTGCATTTTCCAACTCGCGTACAATCGCCTGATTTGCCGCAATTTACGCCCCTGACCTGATATTTTGTTTCGCAAAAGCGAAATAATTCGGAACCTTATTGCGCGAACCCCGCTCAAAGCACGTGAAATGGTGGGCTTTTCTCCACAGCGGGCAGCGTGCGATGGGGTAAAACCGCCTGGGGGGCGAAAGTTTCAGTGGTGCATGGGCGGACGATGTACGATGGACGATAGACTATGGACTATCTATGATGTACGTCGTCACGCGTCACGACGTCACGACCTCACCCTCACCCTTTTCCAGGGAACTCAATGGTGCGTAATGATGCCCGTGTGGCAGGGCATTTTCCGTATCTTTGGCCCCAATTTTGGCGGAAGCCCGCAAAACCAAACTGACGACCATGTACAAAGAGTACAAAAACCTGAATCTTCCGGAGATCGAGGAAGAGGTGTTGCGTTTCTGGGAAGCGCACGAGGTTTTTGCGCGAAGCGTAGAGCAACGACCTGAATCCGAGCGATTTGTCTTCTACGAGGGTCCGCCTTCGGCCAATGGCAAGCCGGGCATCCACCACGTGATGGCGCGCACCATCAAGGACCTGGTGTGCCGCTTCCAGACGATGAAAGGCAAGCGCGTGGAGCGCAAGGGCGGCTGGGACACGCACGGTCTGCCCGTGGAGCTGAGTGTGGAGAAGGAGCTGGGCATCACAAAGGAAGATATCGGGAAAAAGATCTCGGTAGCCGAATACAACCAGCGCTGCCGCGAAACGGTCATGCGCTACAAGGCCGAGTGGGACGAGCTGACGCGCCGCATGGGCTACTGGGTCGATCTGGAGCATCCCTACATCACCTATGAGAACGACTACATCGAGTCGGTGTGGTGGCTGCTGCGCCAGATCTACGACAAGGGGCTGATGTACAAGGGCTACACCATCCAGCCCTATTCGCCCGCGGCCGGCACGGGCCTCAGCTCGCACGAGCTCAACATGCCGGGCTGCTACCGCGAGGTGAAAGACACCACCGTCGTGGCCATGTTCAAGGTGAAGCGCGACGAGCGCTCCGACTGGCTCTTCGACGACGACACCGAAGACGTGCGCATCCTGGCCTGGACCACCACGCCCTGGACGCTGCCCTCCAACACGGCGCTGACCGTAGGCCCCAACATCCAGTACGTCAAGGTCAAAACGACCAACCCCTACACGGGTGAGCCGGTGAGCGTCATCCTGGCGCAGGAGCTGGTGGATCGCTGGTTCGGCCAGAAGCACAGCCCCGAGATCCTGTCGATGAGTGCGCCCTTCCCGGGCAGCGCCCTCGAAGGCATCCGCTACGAGCAGCTGCTCGACTTCGGCAACCCCATCGAGCCGCTCGACGGCGCCACCGACGCCTTCCGCGTCATCACGGGCGACTTCGTGACCACCGAGGACGGCACGGGCATCGTACACACGGCGCCCTCCTTCGGTGCCGACGACCGCAAGGTGGCCAAACAGCACGGCATCGGCACGCTCACCCTCGTCGATCCGCAGGGCAAGTTCAAGGACACGGTCGGCGAGTTTTCGGGTCGCTACGTCAAGAACTACACCGACGACCCGAACTACCAGGACGTGGACGTGGACATCGCCGTCAAGCTGAAAAAGGAGGGCAAGGCCTTCAACGTGGCCAAATACGTGCACAACTACCCGCACTGCTGGCGCACCGACAAGCCCGTGCTCTACTACCCGCTCGACAGCTGGTTCATCCGCACGTCGGCCGTACGCGACCGCATGGTCGAGCTCAACCAGACCATCAAGTGGAAGCCGGCCTCGACGGGTGAGGGGCGCTTCGGCAAGTGGCTGGAAAACATCCAGGACTGGAACCTGTCGCGCTCGCGCTACTGGGGCATCCCCCTGCCCATCTGGCGCACCGAGGACGGCAGCGAAGAGAAGTGCATCGGCTCGGTGGCCGAGCTGCGCGAAGAGATCGAAAAGGCCAATGCCGCCCTGGGCCTCGACCAGCAGGTGCCCCAGGACCTGCACCGCCCCTACATCGACGAGGTGGTGCTGGTGTCGTCGGACGGCAAGCCCATGCGCCGCGAGACCGACCTGATCGACGTGTGGTTCGACTCGGGCTCCATGCCGGCCGCCCAGTGGCACTATCCGTTCGAGAACCAGGACAAGTTCGAGCAAAACTTCCCCGCCGACTTCATCGCCGAAGGGGTGGACCAGACGCGCGGATGGTTCTACACGCTGCACGCCATCGCCACGATGGTGTTCGACAGCGTGGCCTACAAGAGCGTCGTGTCCAACGGTCTGGTGCTCGACAAGGAAGGCCGCAAGATGTCGAAGCGGCTGGGCAACGCCGTCGATCCGTTCGACACCATCGCCCGCTATGGCGCCGACGCCACCCGCTGGTACATGATCTCGGCCTCGCAGCCGTGGGACAACCTCAAGTTCGACATCGAAGCGCTGCAGGAAAACAGCCGCCGCTTCTTCGGCCGCCTGTTCAACACCTACAGCTTTTTTGCGCTGTACGCAAACATCGACGGCTTCAAGTACGAGCAGGACGAAGTGCCGCTCGCGCAGCGCACCGAGATCGACCGCTGGATCATCTCGCTGCTCAACACGCTGGTGCAGGAGGTGGATGCCGACATGGCCGACTACGAGATGACGTCGGCCACGCGCCGCATACAGACGTTCGTGGACGAGCACCTGAGCAACTGGTACGTGCGGCTGTCGCGCCGCCGCTTCTGGCGGGGCGAGATGACCGAAGACAAGCTGGCGGCCTATCAGACGCTCTACACCTGCCTGGTGACGGTGTCGAAGCTGATGGCGCCCGTGGCGCCCTTCTTCGCCGACTGGCTGTACCGCAACCTCAACGGCGTCACCGGCCGCGAGCCGCACGCCTCGGTCCACCTGGCCGACTTCCCCACCGCCGACGAAGCCGCCATCGACAAGGCGCTGGAGCAGCGCATGGACTATGCCCAGCGCATCTCGTCGCTGGTGCTCTCTTTGCGCAAGCGCGAAAAGATCCGGGTGCGCCAGCCCCTGCAGAAGATCCTGCTGCCCGTGCTCGACGACGCCTTCCGCGCACAGGTGGAAGGTGTCAAGGACCTGATCCTGGCCGAGGTGAACGTCAAGGAGATCGAATACGTGACCGACACCAGCGGCGTGATCAAGAAGAAGGCCAAGCCCAACTTCAAAACGCTGGGCCGCCGCCTGGGCAAGCACATGAAACAGGCCGCACAGATCATCGCCAACCTGTCGCAGGAAGAGATCAACCGCATCGAGCGCGAAGGGCGCTTCGAGCTGAAGGTGGACGACCAGACCTACGAACTGACGCTCGACGACCTCGAGATCGTCACCGAAGACATCCCGGGCTGGCTGGTGGCCACCGACGGCCTGGTGACCGTAGCCCTCGACGTGACCATCACCGACGAGCTGCGCGCCGAAGGCTATGCGCGCGACCTGGTGAACCGCATCCAGAACCTGCGCAAGGCGCGCGACTACAACGTCACCGACCGCATCGCCATCCGCCTCGAGCGCCATCCCGAAGTGGAAAAGGCCGTCGCGCAGTTCGGCGACTACATCCGTACCGAGACGCTGGCCGACCGCCTCGAGCTGGTGGATGATTTGCCGGAAGGCGAAACCATCGAGCTGGCCGACGGCATCAGCCTGCGCATCGAGCTGGAGCGCGTGGAAGCGAAGGTGTGAGTGTAGGAGGAACCGAGGATCTGATGGTTGAGACAGGGCTTCGCCCTGATGTTGATA
>CAYNYN010000066.1:0-7222 GCA_964401445.1 uncultured Saprospiraceae bacterium
CCGCCTTGCCCAACTTTTCGTTGCTTTGCAGCCCCAAACACGCTGTGCATGAATCCGGAGACGAAGGCCTATCTCGAGCTGCACCTCGCCGTACTGCTGTTCGGCTTCACGGCCATCCTCGGCGATCTGATCACGCTCTCGGCGCTGACGCTGGTGTGGTGGCGCGTGGGCCTCACCACGCTCAGCCTGTTGTTCCTCGTGCGGGCGGGCAAGCTGTGGCGCACGCTGCCCCGCCATCTGTTCTGGAAGTATGCCGGCATCGGCGTGCTGGTGGCGCTGCACTGGCTCACGTTCTACGGGGCCATCAAGCTGTCGAATGCCTCCGTCACGCTGGTATGCATGGCGACCACCTCCTTTTTCACGGCCCTGCTCGAGCCCGCCATTTTGCGGCAACGCATCAAGGGCTTCGAGCTGCTGCTGGGCCTGGCCATCGTGCCGGGCATGGCGCTGGTCGTGCAGCACACCTCGTGGGACATGCAGTGGGGCATCGTGGCGGGGCTGGCATCGGCTTTCCTCGCGGCCCTGTTCAGCACCTTCAACAAAAAGCTCATCCACCACGCCAGCTCGCTCGACATCACCTTCATCGAGCTGGGCTCGTCCTGGGTCTTCCTTTCCTTCATCCTGCCCTTCTACGCCTGGCTGACGCCCGAGGCGCCCTTCTGGCCCACGGCGCTCGACTGGGTGTACCTGCTCGTCCTGGCGCTGGTGTGCACCACCTTCGCCTACGTGCTGGCGCTGCGCGCGCTCAACCACCTGTCGGCCTTCGCCGCCAACCTCACGGTCAACCTCGAGCCGGTCTATGGCATCGCCCTGGCCTGGATCATCCTGCACGAGCACGAGGAGCTGGACAGCGGCTTCTACTGGGGCGTGGCCATTATCCTGGCGGCCGTGCTGGGGTATCCCTTTTTGCGGAAGCGGTACCAAACGGCAGCCCCATAGCGGCGTGCAGCCCTCGATCTATGCCTGCGTGGCCGCCGCCTGGTTCTCCAGGTCGGCATTGACGAGCAGGGCCAGCGACAGGAAGAAGAAGGGCCCCACCTTGTCGGTTTCGAGCAGGTCGTTGATGAGCAGCAGGGTGCAGATGATGAGCAGGCAGAGCATGGCGATGAGCACGAGGCGGCGCCGCAGCTCGTCGCGCGTCTCGTGGTAGATGGTCTCGCCGCGCAGCAAGGCGTAGAAGACCAGCGCCAGGAAAATGACGAGGCCGGGCACGCCCTGCTCGATGGCCGTCATGAGGTAATAGCTGTGCACGCCCGAGCTGTCCTTGTTGTCGCTCACGTAGGTGCGGAAGCTGGTGACGGTGTAGGGCCAGTAGTGCTCGAAGAAGTTGCCGGGGCCGAAGCCCAGCAGCGGCCGGTCGATGACCATGTGGGCGCCGGCCACCCACCGATAGACGCGTTCCATGGTGCTGATGTCCTGCCCTTTGAAGGTGGCCTCGACGAGGTTGTCGAAGTCGTAGTGGGTGATGGTGCGCTCGTAGTCGGGCGCCAGGTCGAGGTAGCGGTTCTGGTGGGCGAGCACGGCCAGCACGGCCAGCGTGACGGCCAGCGTCAGCGCCAGCGCCACGCGCATGAGCCGCAGCCGGATGATGACATAGCCCGCCACCGCCATGAAGAGAGCCACGTAGGCGGCGCGCGTGTACGACAGCTGTACGGCGGCCAGCGCCAGCACGGTCAGCCCCACCATCAGCCACCATTTTGCCGAAAGGCGCCGGTACCACCTGCGGCCGTACCACAGGAAGGGCAGGAAAACGGATGCCATGCAGGCATAGGCCACGTGGTTGCGGTAGAAGGGGCGCACCACCTTGTTGACGTCCTTGAACGAGAAGCCATACTCGGCATGGCGCGCCTCGACGTACAGGATGGTCAGCGCCAGCGGGATGCCCACCACCCAGATGAGCCAGCGCATGTGGCGGGGCTGGCGCAGCAGGCTGCCGGCCAGGAAGTAGAAGGGGATGACGTACCACAGCTTGGCCAGGAAAAACTTGATGGCGAAGAACTTGTTCTGCGCCGTCAGGGCCGTGAGCAGGATCCAGCCCAGGTGGGCCAGCAACAGGATACTGACGGGATGCAACAGCCGCTCCATGCGCCAGCTGGCGGGCGGGCGCTGCAGGGCCCACAGCACGGCCGCCCCCGTCACCACCCACATCAGCGGCTCGGACGGCATGTCGGTGTTGAAGCCGCCGGGCAGCCCCATCTCGGTGGAGAGCGGTATGGCGGCCCACATCAGGTAGAACACCGTGCGCAGGTCGGCTACCGTCCACCAGGCCAGCAGCAGCGCAAACGGCACGGCCAGCAGCAGCGGCTCCTGCAGCCACAAGGCCGCCACCAGCGCCCCGAACCAGACGAAGACGGCACCCCAAAGCATGGGGCGCGTCGGCTCGGGCGATATGGAAGGGGCGGGCATCATGGCCATGGGGGCGTCAGTCTTTCCAGATGCGCTGCCAGTCGAGCTGGCGGTAGTGTTCGAACACCAGCACGGCCAGCACCACGAACAGGAAGGCGGCCAGCGTGGCCGCCAGCACGGTCAGCGTGCGCAGCGGGCGCGACTTGACCACGGCGGGCTGGGCCGGCTCGAGCAGGTGCAGGGCCGGCACGTTGGCGCCATAGGCCGCTTCGATCTGCTTGAGGCGCTCGCGGTCCTGCGCCAGCTTGTCGTTGATCTCGCGATACTGCAGCTCGAGCGCCTCGACACGGGCCAGCCCTTCGTTGAAGCGGTCGATCACCTGGCGCGTGTTCTTGAGCTCGTTCTCCATGGCGCGCACCCGGGCATCGAGAAACAGGATGGTGTCGCGGGGCACGTTGCGGCTCTGGCGCAGCACCTCGAGGCGTGTCTTGTTCATCGTAAGGCGTGCCTCGGTGCGGGCGGCCAGCGAGGCGAGGATCTCGCCCTGCGAGCGCGTGCTGAAGATGCCATAGCGCTCGCGCAGCGTCTGCAGCGAGTCGGCCAGCAGCTGCAGCGCAGCCTCTTTCTCGGCGATGCTCTGGCGGTAGGTGTCCATGAGCTGGCGCTGGCTGCTCTTGATGAGGCGCAGCGCAATGGCGTTGACGCGCTCGCGCGCCGCATTGGCCATGTCGGCAGCGAGCTGCTTGTCGGTGTCTTCGACGCTGATCTCGAGGGCGCCCTCCTTGGTCTTTTTCACCTTGTACAGGTCCGACAGCGTCTCGGCTACGTAGTAGGGCGCCAGCGGATCGTCGGGGTCGATGTCGTAGTGGTCGTACAGATCGAACGAATCGACGAGGAACTGGGTCAGCTCGCCCGACTGGGCAATGGAGATGAGGCGATCGACGTCGTCCTTGGTGCCGTAGTACTCGATGTCGGCATTCTGCGTGGCGCCGAAGGCTTCGGGTTTCTGCAGGTCGGTGCTGGCCGCGTAGAAGGTGGTGGCGGACTTGTAGTACACCGGCACCACCAGCACCACGATGCTCGTGACGATGGCCGTGGCCAGCGGCAAGCCGATGACGAACTTGCGCCAGCGGTACAGCGTCTTCAGCACGTCCAGCAGGCTATAGCTTTGCTCCATGGAAGCAGGATGATTGTGTTGGCGATCAATAGTGTGGCCCGCACGTGTGCGGCCCGGGCAAAAGTAGGAAATGCCACCTCGGCCCGCACATCGCGACCGCGCTTTTGCCCTTTTGCTTTCGCAAAATGCCGCCCGCCGGCAGCAAACGGCCCCCCGCAGCCACACCGTGCCCGCCACCCCTGCAAAATGTCGGCAGCCGACAATGCGGGCGATTTTTGCCGAAAGGCGCAACCCTGCCGCCCTTTTCGCCGCCTCCACTGCGAAACCTCATTCGTTCACCGGCGCCGGCTGCCCCGCCGGCCACTACCTTTGCGCCCATGAATCGACTTTACCTCGCCATTTTGTTCGCCCTCGGCCCCCTGCTGCCCGCCCGCGCCCAGCAGCAGACCGTGGGCCTGTTCCTGAACGACTCGCTGGCATTCAACGGCTACACGCTCTTTGCGCCCGTGTCGCACACCACCACCTGGCTCATCGACAACTGCGGCGAGGTGGTGCACACCTGGGAGAGCGACTACCGCCCCGGCATGATGGCCTACCTCGACGCCGACGGCTCGCTGTGGCGCGCCTGCCGCATCAACAGCACCTTCAACGCCGGCGGCACGGGCGGCCGCATCGAACACCACAACTGGGAGGGCGACCTGCTGTGGGCCTACGACTACTCGGGCCCCGACTACCACCAGCACCACGACATCGAGCCGCTGCCCAACGGCCACGTGCTCCTCATCGCCTGGGAGCGGCACACCTACCAGGAAGCCATCGATGCGGGGCGCGACCCCGGCACCACGCCCGCCAACGGCCTGTGGTCGGAGCGCATCGTGGAGCTCAAACCCGTGGGCGGCAACCAGGCCGAGGTGGTGTGGATGTGGCGGGCATGGGACCACCTCGTGCAGGATTTCGACAGCACCAAGGCCAACTACGGCATCGTGGCCGACCATCCGGGCCGCATCGACATCAACTATCACGAGCTGGGCGGCGTGGGCAACATGACCGACTGGCTGCACATCAACGCGATCGACTACAACGCCGAGCGTGACGAGATCATGCTCAGCGTGCGCAACTTCAGCGAGATCTGGGTCATCGACCACGGCACCACCACTGCCGAGGCGGCCGGCCCCGCCGGCGACCTGCTGTGGCGCTGGGGCAACCCCGCCGCCTACGGCCGCGGCACGCCGGCCGACCAGCAGCTCTTCGGCCAGCACGATGCCCACTGGATACCCGAAGGCCATCCCGGCGCCGGCCAGGTGCTCGTCTTCAACAACGGCGCCGGCCGCCCCGACGGCCAGTACAGCACCGTCGAGCAGATCGCTCCGCCCCTCGACGCCGACGGCCACTACCTCTGGCCCGACGACGGCCCCTTCCTGCCCGAGGCACCCGCATGGACCTACGTGCCCGACCCGCCTTTCTTCGCCCAGCGCGTGTCGGGCGCCCAGCGCCTGCCCAACGGCAACACGCTCATCTGCAATGGCCCCCGCGGCCACGTGTTCGAGGTCACGCCCGACGGCCAGCTCGTGTGGGACTACGTCAACCCCGTGCGCAATGGCGGCCCCGTGAGCCAGGGCACCACCATCACCCAGAACGACATCTTCCGCGCCACGCGCTACGCGCCCGACCATCCCGCTTTCGAAGGGCGCGACCTGACGCCGCAAGGACCCGTCGAGCTGGACCCGCTGCCGTCCGACTGCGTCATCTATGGCGCGCCCGTGACGGCCGTGGCCGGGCCCCATTTGCCGGAAGGCATCTACCTGCAGGGCAACCTGACCGACAGCGCGCTGCGCCTCATCAACGAAAGCACGACTACGCTCACCGTCACGCTCGTTTCGGCCACAGGACAGATATTTGCCCGTCGCACCTGCCCGCCGGGCGCCCACACCTTCGCGCTCGACCATTTGCCGAAAGGCATGTACTTCGTGCACGTGCTTGCGAAAAACGGCGCCACGCATACCTTCCGCGCCGTGCGCTATTGAGTGCCTGTGCTTTCGCAAAACACGTCCGATCGACGAACTCGCTTTCTGTACAAAACCATCTGACCGATGAAGAAAACCATACTCTCGCTGCTACTGCTGCTGGGCCTGTGGCCCGCCATCGCCCAACACACCGTCGGGCTGCTGAGCTACGACCCGGCGCGCGCCTTCGACGGCTACAACCTCATCTATCCGCACAACCAGCCCAACGTCTATCTGCTCGACAACTGCGGGCGCATCGTGCACGTGTGGACCGACGAGCCCGACGTGCGCCCGGGCAACACGGCCTACCTGCTGCCCGACGGCCGCCTCGTCAAGACCAAGCGGCCCGCCTCGGTGGCCGGCAACCCCATCTGGGCCGGCGGCGGCGGCGCCACCGTCGAGATCCGCGACTGGGACAACAACCTGCTGTGGAGCTTCACGCAAAACGACTCGCTGCGCCGCCTGCACCACGACATCGAGGTGATGCCCAACGGCCACATCCTCATGATCTCGTGGGAGCTCAAGACGGCCGACCAAGCCCTCGCCGCCGGCCGCGACACCGCCCTGCTCAGCCAGGGCAAGCTCTGGCCCGACTACATCCTCGAGGTGGACCCGCAGACCGACTCGGTGGTGTGGGAATGGCACGTGTGGGATCACCTCATCCAGGACTACGACAGCACCAAAGCCAACTACGGCGACGTGGCCGCCCACCCCGAGCTGGTCGATCTCAACTGGGACACCAACGACGGCAAAGCCGACTGGATGCACGTCAACGCCATCGACTACCACCCCGACAACGACCAGATCCTCATCAGCGTGCCCACCTTCCACGAGATCTGGGTCATCGACCACACCACCACCACGGCCGAAGCGGCCAGCCACAGCGGCGGCTGGGGTGGTCGCGGCGGCGACCTGCTGTATCGCTGGGGCAACCCCGCCGCCTATCGGCGCGGCACGGCCGACGACCAGAAGCTGTTCTTCCAGCACGACGCCCACTGGAACCGCGACTTCCTCGATGCGAGCAACCCGTGGTACGACAAGGTGGCCCTGTTCAACAACCGCGTCGGCCCCGACTTCTCGACCATCAACATCCTCACCCTGCCCTTCGACATGTACTCGTGGTCGTACCCCATGGCCGGCGACGTGTGGGGCCCCTCCGACTTCGACCTGACGCTCACCCACCCCGACTCGTCGCGCATGCACTCCACGGGGCTGTCGAGCGTGCAGGTGCTGCCCAACGGCAACTTCCTCGTGTGCGTGGGCCGCTATGGCTACTCGTTCGAGATGACGCCCCAGCAAGAGGTCGTTTGGGAATACGTCACGCCGCTGGCCGGCGGCCAGCCCGTCAGCCAGGGCGACACGCTGACCATCAACCAGAACCTGACGTTCCGCATCACGCGCTACCCGGCTGACTACCCGGCCTTCGACGGCAAAGACCTGTCGCCCAAAGGCTACCTCGAGCTCGACCCCGACACCACCTTCTGCGATCAGGTGCTGCCCGCCACCGAGCTGGCCATGCCCAGCGAGCTGAAGCTCTACCCCAACCCCGCCGACGACGTGCTGGTGATCGAGTGGCTGGCACCGGCACCGCGCGCCGAGGTGGCCATCTACGACCTGCTGGGCCGCGAGATGGCGCGCTTCCAGGCCAGCGGCGGCCGCAAATACCTCGACATCGCAAGCTGGCAGCCGGGCCTCTACTTCGTGCAGGTCAACGGCCGTATGGCCAAAAAGGTGGTCGTGCACTGAGGTGAGTGAG
>CAYNYN010000066.1:7322-13669 GCA_964401445.1 uncultured Saprospiraceae bacterium
AAAAAGGTGGTCGTGCACTGAGGTGAGTGAGGGAGGAGTGAGGAGGGAGGAGAGACGGGGGAAGCGCGGCGTGCCCTCGATGGGTCGAGGCAGGCGTTGCGGCTTTGCGCGAGACAAACCCTCAACGCTACACGCTCAACCCTCAACCATCCATCAAATGCGATACACCTTGCGCTTCCGCTTGGGCGGCTGTGGGTTCCGCGGCTTTTCCGGAAGGGCGGGCACCGAATCGCGCGGCGCGGGCGTGAAGGCGGGCGGCTGCATTTGCCTGAAGAGCTCTTCGAAGTCCTCGAACGGGTCGGTCGGCATGCGGAAGTCGAAGCGGAACCCATCGTCGAGCCACTGGTCGAACGGATTGTCCGAGGGGATGGGCCTGCGGATGCCGTCGGGGTTGGGCATGACCCACACCTCGATCGGGTCGGTCTCGAGCACGTCCTCGCTGCAGCGCACGCTGGCCGGCCCGATGTAGTACAGCCCTTCGCTGCGCGGCGAAAGGACGTAGCTCCACACCTGGCTTTGTGACACCCGGCCGTTGACCATGCGGATGGAGGTGGCCAGGTTGGGACCATTGACGATGTCGAAGTCGGCAAAAGGCGGGGGTACGAACTCACTGCACTCGCCGCCGCCCTCGAGCACGAAACGCACTTCGAAGAGGTTGTCCATCAAGACGGTATCCGGCTTCAGCTCGGCGCGAAAAACGGGCTGCTGGGCGTGTAGTGCGCCAGCGGCAAGCAGGCCTGCAGCCAGGCAACCAACCACTGCGGAAAGGAACCGATACTTGCTGCTCATGACGACGGTTTTTTGCTCCATCAGGATGCCTTTCGGCAAACGATGCCCACAGCAGCATGCCACCCGCCCGGTAGCTCGCCCGGCAGCACTCAGAGGGGCAGCGGCGTGCGCTCGCTGCCGTGCTGCACGTATTCCACACTGCGGCTCGTCTGCACGGGCTGGCGATACATGCTCATCAGGTCGTACACCAGCTCGGGCACCTGGTCGTTGACGTTGAGGCCCAGCGACTTGGCGAAGTCACAAGTGATGGGAAAGTCGTGCGTCCAGTTGCCTTCGGTGAGCTTTTGCGCCAGCTCGGCCGCCCGCTCCTTGCTCTGGGTGCGCTGCAGCAGCTCGGTGAGCGTCGCCTGCAGCTGACTGATGGCCTTCTCGGCAATGTCGGCCTTGACGATCATGTCGTCCGAGATCTTGTTGATGTCCTTTTGCTTGAGCAGCTTGACGAGCGAGGGCCCCGGCAGCTCGCCCAGCTGCGGATCGACCGGACCCAGCACGGCATTGGGACTCATGATGATCTCGTCGGCAGCCAGGGCGATGAGGGTGCCACCGCTCATGGCGTAGTGCGGCACGATGACGCGCACCTTGCCCTTGCGGCGGTTGATGGCGCGAGCGATCTGGGTGGCGGCCAGCACCAGCCCCCCGGGCGTATGCAGGATGAGGTCGATGTCTTTCTCGGGCGGCGTGGTGTCGAGCACGCGCAGGATCTCCTCGCTGTCCTCCATGTTGATGAACTTCATGATGGGGAAGCCCAGGAAGCTCATCTGCTCCTGCCGGTGGATGAGCAGGATGACGCGCGAGTTGCGCTCTTTTTCTATTTGTGCGAGCAGCCGCATGCGGCCCGCCTCGAGCATCTTGCGCGAGATGACGGGCTGCAGCATCATGATCAGGAAAATGATCCAGAAGGGGTCCATTGGTCAATCGTTTGTGGTCACCACGAGTGGTAGTTGTGATAGCGGTAGTAGGCCGGATACTGTCGTTCCTCGCGCGATGGCGGCCGCGCGAAAAACCGGAACAGCAGCACGCCGGCCACGAAGCCCCCGACGTGCGCCCAGAAAGCGATGCCGGCGCCGTTGTGCGGCATCAGCAGGCTGACCGTGCCGCTGAAGAACTGGCCGAGGAACCATACGGCCAGATAGAAGAAGGCCGACACCTCGAAGAAGTAGGGCATGAAGAACAGCGGCACCATGAAAATGATGGTCGAGTAGGGAAACATGAACATGTAGGCGCCCATGACGCCGGAGATGGCACCCGAGGCGCCGATGGCAGGCACCGTGCTGTCCATGTTGAGGGCGTAATGCGTGTAGCTGGCCGCTACGCCGCACAGCAGGTAGAACAACAGGTAGCCCCCCTTGCCCATGCGGTCTTCGACGTTGTCGCCGAAGATGTACAGGGTCCACATATTGCCGATGAAGTGGCCCCACCCGCCGTGAAGGAACATGTTGGTGAAAAAGGGATAGTACTCCCACCACGCCAGCGGCCGGTCGGCCTGGCTGAACTCGATGGGCACCAGTCCCCAGGTGCGCACAAACGGTTCGATCCCTTCCGGCCCCAGCGACACCTCGTGCAGAAAAACCAGCAGATTGATGGCGATCAAAAGCCAGTTGACGAGCGGAAAGGAGCGGGAAGGGATGGTATCCTGTAGTGGAAACATCGGCGTAGCGGGATTACACTTGTGATTGGGGCGATGTCAGGAGACAAGACACGCGGGCAGAGGGGACGCGCACGTAGCCACATGGCTGCGTGTCACTGCTCCCTGGCCCGCATCTTTTCGCGGTAGATGGCTTTGAGAATCTCGTTGCGACGGCGCACCGAGGGCTTGACGTACTCGCGGCGACGACGGATCTCCTGCATGATGCGCGCCTTCTGGAAACGACGCTTGAAGCGCTTGAGCGCCTGATCGATGCTCTCGTTCTTTTTTACTTCCACTTCAATCATAGGCCAAGTGTTTTTTTGGTTCAACCATCAGGATTCAGGAAGCTCCCTGCCTTTGCGGCAAATAACGGAGCCCCACAAAGAAAACAATTATCAACACAATCATCGGCAGGGCCGTATTGTTGAGCGGGTTGTGAAAGCCCGCCACAGCCACTGACAGGGCCACTACGAGCGCTGCCAGCGCTATGGACAACAGGGCACTTTGCACGATGGCGTAAAGCGGATCGTCGTGAAGATTCATCGCATTGCAGTTTTTTCGAATCGAGTTCCCTGAAAAAATAGCCGAAACTTGAGCGCGTAGTGTTTTGTGTCACGCAACGCGCTCCTCACTCACTCCGCTCTCTTCACTCTGTCACTCCATCTCTCCTTCTCTCTGTCTCTCTTAGGGGATACGCGCTTCGCGCTCATCCTCAACACGATGCGTGCCATTTGCCGAAAGGCCGTCAAAATGACCGTTTCCGGTGCGCGGAGCACGCACCAGATGACAGGGCAGGCTGCCGCGTTGGCGGCGCGGGCCATGCTGTTGTACGTCTTCGTAGCTCTTCACGATGCGCTCCAGCCGGTCGATGGTGAAGGTATAGCCGATTTCGTAGATCTCGTCGATCTTGCTCGTCTCGAAGGTGCTGTAGCGATACAGCGACTCCATGAGCAGCAGCTCGTCCACCCAGGAGAATTTGGCGGCCGAGGCGGCGATGAGCACCAGGTCGTTGACGCGGTGCAGCAGCCGCAGTGAGTTGCTGATGTGGTCGCGGCTCATCACCTTGACGGGCGAGACATAGCTGCCAATGACGAAGTCGCACTGCTGGATGAGCGGCTCCACGGGGAAGTTGTTCATCACGCCTCCATCCACGTACCAATGACCCTGTATCTCCACGGGAGTAAAGATGGGCGGGAAGGCTGCCGAGGCGAGCAGCGGCTTGATGAGCTCACCCTCCGAGAAAAGCACGCAACGCGCATTTTCGATGTCGGTGGCCGAGATGTAGAGCTTCTTTTTCAGCACTGAAAAATCGTCCTCGGGAAAGATGTCTTCGAACATCTCGCGATACAGCTCGGCATCGAGCAGGCCGGGCTTGGCACGCGAAAAATGCTGCCACCGGAAGACGTTGCTGTTGGTTTTGAAAAACTCGAGCACCTCGCGGGGCTTCATGCCGCGCGCGTACAGCGCCCCGACCATGGCACCCGCGCTGGCGCCGGCAATGACCTGGGGCTCGATGCCGGCCTCTTCGAGCGCCTGCAAGGCACCGATATGGGCCATGCCGCGCACGCCCCCGCCCGAGAGTGCGATTCCGATCTTCATGGTGTTCATGTTTCACAACGCATTTTGGGGTCAACGAATGGTTCGTGCATCAATCGGCGCCGATGCGGAAACAGCGCTCGCCCAGCTTTTCGGGGTTCTGCACTTCGTACAGGCCCATGTCGAGCCGGCGCTCGAAGGCCCGGCGCGGTACTTCTACCACCTGGCCTTTCGGCAAAAGCTTCAGCCGCACTTTTTGCGGCAGCATCTGGATGATTTGCACTTTTTTGACCTTCATGATTTTCGGTTTTACAGGGTGAATGCCGGATGATTTCGTGCTCCTCCAAGGGTTCGGATGTTACGAAAAAAAGAGCAAACGGCCAAGCCCCATCCCTCTGTCTACCCTTGATTTTCGTCAGGTTCCATCCTTTTCACAAGCCTGTCCGGCAAAAGTTTGCTCGGCCACGCGCAGCCGCCGCAAGAGCGACCTTTTTTTGGTCTGATGGTCCTGCATGCGACGCAGGATGTCGTCGAGCGTGCGCGTGGCTTCCACGATGAAGGGCCCTTTGTTGAGCATGATGCATTCGGCGCGCTGCCCCATGGCGGCATCCGAGATCTCGGCACGGGCCGGCAAGCCCTGCCGCGCCATCGTCTCGAGCACCTGCGTGGCCCAAATGACGGGCATGTGTGCCGCCTCGCACAGCCACAACACCTCCTCCTGCACCTCGGCCAGGCGCTCGAAACCGCTTTCGATGGCCAGGTCGCCGCGGGCGATCATGACGCCGGCGCGATCGGTCTGCATGGCCGACAGGACGAGGCGCGGCAGGTTGTCGAAGGCGCGCCGCGTTTCGATCTTGAGCACGATGCCGGGCAGGGGGCGATCAGGGGGCGTGTGCTGCTGCAACAGTGCCAACAGCTCGTCCACGTCGCTTTCGCGATGCACGAACGACAGGCCTACCATGTCGGCATGGCGGGCGACGAAGGGCAGCACTTCGCGATCGCGTTCGGTCAGGGCAGGCAGCTCGATGCGCGTGTCCGGCAGGTTGATGCCCTTGCCTGCGCGCAGGCGCTCGCCGCGCGCTCGGGCATGCGTGATGCGCACCTCGATGCGGTCGTCGTGTACCGCCTCGATGCGGCCTCCTATTTTGCCGTCGTCGAACCAGATGGGCTGCCCCGGCTCCGCATGAGCCAGCGCCTCGGGCAGCGTACAGGCGATGCGGGCGGGGTGCCACTGCCCTTCTTCATCCATGCCGGCGGGCTGCCCCACGATGGGGCGGCGCCAGATTTGAAGCACGTCGCCCGGGTACAGCCGGATGACGCCTTCCTTTGCCGGCAGGCGGCCCAGGCGCAAAGCAAAGTCGGCATCCTTCACCTCCAGGCCCATGCCGCTGTACACCCATGCCGTCTTGTCGAGCAGGGCCAGCACGCCCGAGGGATAGACCGCCTCGACGTAGAGCCGGCGGCGCGCCTGGCGGCTGTCGCGAAAGCGGATGGTCATGCCGGGGCGCAGGCGCGACCAGGCTCCTTCTACGGGCAGGGCCGCATCGACAGCGACGGGAGCCTCGCCGCTGGCCCCTTTCGGGAAAAGCCACACGCGCGCCGGCGCCACCACGCGCCCGTAGTCGTCCTTGCGCACGCGCACGCGCCACACCTCGGGACCGGGCGCGATGGGCCCCGTGCGGATCTTGGGGCCGGCCAGGTCCATAAAGACGGTGCAGGGGTGGCCCAGCAGCTGGCTCGCCTCATGCACGTGGCGCACCATGCGCTCCCATCGCTGCGGGTCGTCATGCGCGGTGTTGATGCGCGCCACGTTCATGCCGTTGCGCATCAGCGCTTCGATGAGCGCCGGCTCGTCGGCGGCCTCGGTGGGAAGGGTCACCATGATGCGCACGCGCCGCTGGCCCGGCCCGGGGCCAAAAAGGGCGTCGGTATGCGCTTCGAGCAGCGCCCGCCCCTCGCGGTGGCACACCAGTGGCGGCCGGTCGGGCTGCCACGGCCGCCCTTCGAGGCGGTGCAGCACCTCGAGCACCGAGTCGAGCGTGGCCTCCACCTTGCGCTCGGCGCGCCCCAGCGACGACAGGCCCCACTCCGACAGCTTCAGCTGGAGGGCGCGCAGGTCGTGAAGGCGAAAGGCCAGGTAGTGCACGAAGTTGACGGCGCTTTTTGCGAAAGCGGGATGAAAATCGGAGTCCCACACCCGCAGGAACTCCTCCGCCTTGTGCAAGACATCTTCCCGCACGGCAGTCAGCGCTTCGATCAGCTCAGCGGCCGGCACGCGGGGGCAGGGCCATTGCCCGTCGGATGATTTGTCGTGGTTCATGTGCCCGTTTTTTGCGCAAGCAAACTACGAAATTGCTTCGCGGGCACCCAGCAGCTCCTCGATCTCCTGGCGGTT
>CAYNYN010000067.1:0-7715 GCA_964401445.1 uncultured Saprospiraceae bacterium
ACAACCACAACCCATGGAACTCTCGAAAGCGAAAAAGAACCTGCTGATGAACCTGCGCAAGGCGCGCTACCGCAAGAAACACGGACTGTTCGTGGTGGAAGGCGACAAGCTGGTGCGTGAGGTGCTCGCTGGTGGGTGGAAGGTGGAATGGCTGGCTGCCCTGCCGCGCTGGGCCGACAGCGTGCCTGCCGAAGTGCCCGTGACGGTGGTGTCGGAGCGGCAGATGAAGACCATCACGCAGATGGCTTCGCCGCCCCCCGTGCTGGCCGTGGTGCACATCCCTTCCGGCAAGGAGGCGCTGCCCCCGTCCGACTGGTACCTCTACCTCGACGGCATCCGCGACCCGGGCAACCTGGGCACCATCTGGCGCATCGCCGACTGGTTTGGCATCGGCGCCATCCTCTGTGCTCCCGACACGGCCGACCCCTGGAACCCCAAGGCCCTGCAGGCATCGATGGGGGCCTTCCTGCGCGTGGGTGCCTTCGAGGCGGAGGCCAGCCACTGGAAGGAGACATTGCCCGGCTACACCTGGGTGGCCGCCGACATGGAGGGCGAGCCGATGCAGGCCTTCGACTGGCCTGAGCGCGGCGTGCTCGTGGTGGGCAACGAGGGCCGTGGCGTGCGCCCCGAAGTGCTGAAGCTGGCCGACGCGCGCGTCACCATCCCGCGTCACCCTGCCGGCGGAGCCGAATCGCTCAATGCCGCAGTGGCCACGGGCATCCTTTGTGCCGCCCTGCGCAAGGTGGGCGCATAGCGCACGGGAAGTTTGACCCGCTACCTGACAAATTGCCGAAAATCACCATCCATTTATCGGGCCGGACGTATTTTGGCGAAAGCCGCAGATGGCTTGATAGTGTCGATGGACGATGGACTTACGTCGTCACGCGTCACGCGTTACGTCGTCACGTGTTACGTTATCACGCTCAACCCTCAACCATTTTTCCAGAAACAAAAAAACAGCACACCATGAAGCAAATCTTTACCCTTTTGTTCAGCCTGACGCTGGCCTTTGCGGCAAATGCCCAGGACCTCGTGCTCACGGGCATCTTCGACGGCCCGCTGCCCGGCGGCCAGCCCAAGGGCGTCGAATTGTACGTCCTGGCACCCATTTCCGACCTGAGCCTGTACGGGCTGGGCTCGGCCAATAACGGCCAGGGCAGCGACGGTCAGGAATACACCTTTCCCGCAGATTCGGTAGGGGCCGGCACCTACATCTGGGTGACGTCGGATGCGGCCGCCTTCGAAGCTTATTTCGGTTTTGCGCCGACCTACGTGGACAGCCTGGGGGCCGTCAACGTCAATGGCGACGATGCCATGGAGCTGTTCTACAACGGCGCCGTGATCGACGTCTTCGGCGACATCAACACCGATGGTACGGGGCAGCCGTGGGAGTACCTCGACAGCTGGGCCTACCGCGTGGACGGCACGGGACCCGATGGTGAGACCTTCGTGCTCGGCAACTGGTTCTTCGGCGGTCCCAACGTGTTCGACAACACCAACACCAATGCCGATGCGGCCAACCCCATGCCCATCGGCACGTACATGCCCTCGGGCACCCAGATGCTCGACGCCAATGACGATGCCGCCACGGTGGAGCAGGGCCAGAGCGTGACCATCGAGGTGCTCGACAATGACTTTTTGCCCAACGGCTGGGCGTCGCTCGCAGTGGTGGAGGGCCCGGCCCAGGGCAGCGCCTCGCTGAACGCCAACGGCGATGCCATCGAATATGCGGCACCGGCCGATGCCTGCGGTTTTACCGCCACCTTCAGCTACAGCGTGTGCGACACGCTGAGCTGCGACACGGCCACCGTGAGCGTGGAGGTGACCTGCCCCATCGAGTATCCGGCATATGACATCGCCACGGTGACGACCGAAGACGCTCAGGGCGTGGCCGACTCGCTGGGCGTACTGTGCACTTTGACCGGCGTGGTGCATGGCATCAACATGCGGCCGCAGGGATTGCAGTTCTTCCTGCTCGACAACACGGGCGGCATCATGGTATTCGAGTTCGAAAATCCCTTCGGCTATGTGGTGCAGGAGGGCGACGAGCTGATGATCAAGGGCGAGATCGACCAGTACAGGGGCATGACCCAGCTGCGGCCGCACGAGCTGACGCTGCTCAGCCAGAACAACCCGCTGCAGCCCGTCGTGGACGTGCCCATGCTGAGTGAGGACACGGAAGGCCGCCTGGTGCGCCGCATGAACGTCTCGCTGGTCGATCCGAGCCAGTGGCTGGGCGACGGCAGCAGCTTCAACGTGGCCATCACCGACGGCACCGTGGTGGATACCGTGCGCATCGACAACGACTGTGAGTTGTCCAGCATGCCGGCCCCGCAGGGCGTGTTCCACGTGACGGGTCTGGGTGGGCAGTATGCGCCTTCTTCGTCGCCGCCCTTCACGAGCGGCTACCAGCTCTTCCCGCGCTACGCTGCCGACATCGAGCCGGTGACGGCCGTGCCCGAGCCGGCTGCGGACCACGGCATCAGGCTGTGGCCCGTACCCGCCAGCGACGTGCTGCATGTGCAGTCGGGGCAGCCCATCCTTTCGGTGCGCGTGTTCGATGCCATGGGCCGTGAGCAGGCCGTCGGGTTCGATTTGCCGAAAGGCGAAATCGCCATCGATGCCTTGCCGGCAGGCGTGTATACCTTGCTCATCGAACGGGAAAATGGCATTTTTGCCGGCCGTTTCATCAAACATTGATCTGACTTGGGCAGGCAGGATGCGCCAGCGTCCTGTCTGCCCGCATATCGCTTAAACCAAGCCATGAGCCAGAAATCGAGAATTGGGGTAGCCCTGTCGGGTGGGGGCACCAGAGGGATTGCCCACGTGGCCGTTTTGAAAGTGCTGGAAGACCACGGCATCAGGCCCGATGTGGTAGCCGGCACGAGTGCCGGTGCCATTGCCGGCGCGCTCTATGCCGCGGGTTGCTCCGTCGACGACATGCTGAAGTTCGTCAAGGAGGCGGCGTCGATTTACAAGGTGTTCAAGTTCGAGCTGCCTTCCCTGGGGCTGACCAGCCTGGATCACCTGCGGGAGACGCTGGCCAAATACATTCCCTTCGAAACCTTCGAGGAGCTGCCCAAAAAGTACCTGTGTGCCGCTGCCAACGTGTACACGGGCAAGGTGAAGTACTTTCACGAAGGGCCGCTGCTCGATGCGGTCATCGCCTCGGCCAGCGTGCCCATCGTGTTCAAGCCGCAGAAAATCGACGGTCAGCTCTACGTGGACGGGGGCTTGCTCGACAACCTGCCGGCGGGGGCGCTGCGGCCGTTTTGCGATGCGGTGATCGGCGTCAACGTCACGCCGCTGGCACCGGCCTCGGAAAAAGACCTGGGCTCCACTTTTGCCCTGGCACAGCGGGTGTTCTACCTGACCGTGGTAGACAATACGACCAAGGGCTACAGCTTCTGCGATACGGTGATCGAGGTGAAGGAGGCGCACAAGTACCACCTGTTTTCCTTCGGCGTCGATGACGACATCTACAAGGCCGGCCTGAAAGCGGCGCGCCAGCAGATGCAGCGCGTGCTCGATGATCTGAAGCCGTTCCTGTAAAGCCGTATCGGGGGTGCGAGGCGTGCCCGGGTGCGCCCTGGCATCCGTGTATCCTGGCCTTACTTTTCCATTTCCCGGACTTCGGACAGTCGTTGGTGATAGACCTTCAGCCGGGCGTGGGCGTTGCTGTCCACAGCCATGATCACCGTCATCATGGCGATGGTGGTGATGCTGATGGCACGCCACGACGGCCGGTCGATGAAGACGAATGCCAGGGCCGCAGCGATGACGATGAACGGGATGACGCGAAACACGACGGTTTCGTATTCCTTCATGGTGTTTTCTACGCGCTCGATCTCCCCGGCGACGAAGGCTGCCGGATCACTTTCCCACGCGGCGGGAAAGCTGGCCAGCCTCGTCTTGTTGGAGTACACCAGCCCGATGCCGATCGTCAGGAGCAGCACGCCCGCCACGAGCGTGGGCACGATGAAGGCGCGCGCCAGATCGGTCTTGCCCATCTGCCAAAACCCGGCACTGGCCAGCAAAAAGAAAATGCCGAAAAGGATGAAGAAGGCCGAGGAAAAGATTTCGGCTCTGGCCCAATCGATGGCGGTTTTCAATACTTCCATTGCATGCGTTTTGAATGCCAAAAAGCACCCTTGTCTGTCGTGGAAGGGCGCGTGCCGTGGTTCCAGGTTTTTCCGGCAGGCGGAGAGTCGGTTCCATTTTGCTGAAAATGCGGACAGACTGCGGATGCCCGCAGTCTGTCGCTGATGGTTCGACCGGCCGGATCGGTCAGGATCATTTGTTCCTGCCGATGCAGTTGAGGTCTTCGAAAGCCTGGCGCAGGCGTGCCGAGAAGCTTTTCTCTGCTTCGCGCAGCCACTTGCGCGGGTCGTAGTACTTCTTGTTGGGCTTGTCGTCGCCTTCGGGGTTTCCGATTTGCGCCTGCAGATAGTCCTTGTACTGCTCGTAGTAGTCTCTGACGCCCTTCCAGAAGGCCCATTGCAGGTCGGTATCGATGTTCATCTTGACGGCGCCGTAGCTGATGGCCTCGCGGATCTCCTCTTTCGACGAGCCGCTGCCGCCGTGGAACACGAAGTTGATGGGCTTCTCCTTGTCGAGGCCGAACTTCTTGCGCACGTATTCCTGCGAGTTCTTCAGGATGATGGGCTGCAGTTTGACGTTGCCCGGCTTGTACACGCCATGTACGTTGCCAAAGGCCGCGGCGATGGTGAAGCGGTGGCTCACCTTCGAGAGTTGTTCGTAGGCATAGGCCACCTCTTCGGGCTGGGTGTAGAGCTTCGAGCTTTCGATGCCGGTATTGTCCACGCCGTCCTCTTCGCCGCCGGTCACGCCCAGCTCGATCTCGAGCGTGATGCCCAGCTTGTCCATGCGCTTCAGGTATTCGACGCAGGTGGCCACGTTTTGCTCCAGCGGTTCTTCCGACAGGTCGAGCATGTGGGAGCTGAAGAGCGGATAGCCGCGCTCGCGGAAGAAGCGCTCATTGGCTTCGAGCAAGCCGTCGATCCAGGGCAGCAGCTTGCGCGCGCAGTGGTCGGTGTGCAGGATGACCGTCACGCCATAGGCTTCGGCGAGGTTGTGCACGTGCATGGCGCCCGAGATGGCGCCGAGCACAGCCGCCCGCTGGTTGTCGTTGGAAAGGCCTTTGCCGGCGTAGAAGGAGGCACCGCCGTTGCTGAACTGGATGATGACGGGCGACTCCACGTCGCGGGCCGTCTCCAGCACGGCATTGATCGAGTTGGTGCCCACGACGTTGACGGCAGGCAGGGCGAAATTGTGCTCGTTGGCGTAGTTGAGCAGTTCGGTCACTTCGTCGCCGTGCAGCACGCCGGGACGGAATCTGGTTTTGGTGGCTGTACTCATGACATGGAGGTTTTGAGGTTTTACCTGGCAGGGATTTGCTTTGGCAAATATAGGAAAGGCGCGCGCTCGGGATGCCCCTGGCGTGTTGGAAAGCGACGCGAATTGCGTGGGGGCCACGGCGCTCAAAGGCTCGTGCGGGTGGCTGCGAGGGCCGACTGGGGCCGCCGCGTCCATTGCAACTGCCTGAAAGTGTGGTGGCGCAGCAGGTAGTACTGCACCAGGATGCTGCCCGGGTAGCGTCCGATGTCCGAGCGGTCGGGGCCGATGCTGTGTCGGGCAATGGTTTCTTCCGTTGCCTTGCGCTTGCGCAAAAAGGCAGGCACCAGACGGTAAAAAGACAGGTGGGCTTTCAGGATAGCCCACACGTGCTGTGGGCCCTGCTGTACGCCCAGCATCAGGGCGGCCAGGCCGTCGAGCACGAGGCGCAGCGGCAGCAGCCACCACAGGCGTGCGGCGGGCTCGTTCTTGAGCAGCGTCAGCAGGCTGTTGCGGAAGTTGAGGAACGTCTTGCGGGGGTGGCCATAGCCCAGCGTCTGGCCGCCGAGGTGCCACACCACCGATTCGGGTTCCACGATGACGCGATAGCCCGCCCGCTTGAAGCGCCAGCACAGGTCGATCTCCTCGACATGGGCGAAGAACGTTTCGTCGAAGCCGCCGAAAGCGTGGAAGCGGTCGGCGCGCACCACGAAGGCGGCACCGGAGGCCCAGAACACCTCAACCGCCTCGTCGTACTGGCCTTCGTCCTTCTCGAGCGTGCCGAAGATGCGGCCCCGGCAGAAGGGGTAGCCCAGCGCGTCGATGAAGCCGCCGGCGGCACCGGCGTATTCGAAATATTCCTGCTTGCGCAGCCAGCGCACCTTGGGCATGGCTGCAGCGATGTTCGGATGCCGCTCCATCCAGTCGATCAGCGGGCCCAGCCAGTCGGGCTCGGGGCGCACGTCGGTATTGACCAGGGCGTAGTAGTCGGCCGTGACGTGACGCAGCGCCTCGTTGTAACCACCCGCGTATCCTTTGTTTGCCGAAAGGCGGATGACCTGGATCTCGGGGTATTCCTGTGCCACGAAATCGGCCGACCCGTCGGTGGATCCGTTGTCGGCCACCACCACCTTCAGGTTGGGGTAGTCGGTGGCCAGCACGTGGGGCAGATATTGGCGCAGCAGGTGGCGGGTGTTGTAGTTCAGCAGCACGATGGCTACCGTGGGCCGCCGCCGCGTGGTCTTTTCTTCCTCTTCGGCTGCGTCGAGGATGTTCTTGGCAATGTCGAGGTCGCGCTGGATCTGCTGGCGCAGGGCATCGGCGCTCTCGAAGCGCTGGTCGGGGCGAATGAAATCGACCACTTCCACGATGAGGCGGTCGTGGTAGATCTCCTTGTTGAAGTCGAAGATGTGCACCTCGACGGCGCGCGCCCTGCCGCCATCCACCGTGGGCCGCCGCCCGATGTAAAGGGCGGCCTTGTGGCGCTTGTTCTTGTAGGTCACGAAGGCTGCATAGATGCCGTCGGGGGGCAGCAGTTTCTCCTTTTCGCGCACCTCCACGTTGGCGGTGGGGAAGCCCAGCTCGCGGCCCATCTTCTTGCCGTGCACCACCGGCCCGATGATGGGGAAGTAGTGGCCGAGCAGCTTGTTGGCCGTACGGATGTCGCCCGTGCGAATGGCCTCGCGGATGCGCGTTGAGCTGACGGCTACCTCGTCGACCAGTTGGGGCGGAATTTCGACTACGCGGAAGCCCGCCTTGCGGCCATACCATTTCATGAAATTGATGTCGCCCTGGCGGTTGTGGCCGAATCGGTGGTCGTAGCCGATGACCACGGTGTGGGGGTGGAAGCGCCCGATGAGGAAGGATTCGATGTACTCGTCGGCGCTCATCTGCGCAAACTCCAGCGTAAAGGGCACCACCACCAGGTGGTCGATGCCGTATTGCCGCAGCAGGTGGATCTTTTCTTCGATGGTGGTCAGCAGCCGGATGTGCTCGCTGCCGGGATCGACCACCAGACGCGGATGCGGGTGGAAGGTGATCACGATGCTCTCACCGCCCACCTGGGCCGCTTCTTCCCTGACCTTGGCCAGTATCTTCTGGTGGCCCCTGTGGACGCCGTCGAAGGAGCCGATGGTCAGTACGGCACGCCGAAACTCGGGAAGCTGGTTGATGTCGTTGTGCACTTGCATGGCGGCGCAAATGTAGTTTGATCCGACGGCGCAGGGAAATTTTTTCTCGTGACGAGGTGACGCCCTCGATACTCGGAGCCTGTTCCGACTTGCCGTCGGAAACAGTTTGTGGCATCGCGATGCGCGACCGCGTAAATTTCCATCGTCCATCGTCCATCGTCCATCGTCCAT
>CAYNYN010000067.1:7815-10341 GCA_964401445.1 uncultured Saprospiraceae bacterium
GTCCATCGTCGCGAGCGAAGCGAGCTTGCACCTATATTTGCCCCCCGTGAACGTAGAACGTTTCATAGCGACGCGTGTGGCCCGGGGCTCGGGCAAGTCTTTCTCGCGGGTCATCATCCGGATTGCGGTGGTGGCCGTGGCCCTCAGCGTGGCCGTGATGATCCTCACTACCGCCCTCATTCGCGGGTTCAAGCACCAGATCAGCGACAAGATTTTCGGTTTCTGGGGCCACATCCACATCACCAGCGCCGACGTGGGCCGCAGCATCGTCGAGACGCGGCCCGTCTCGATCGAGCAGGATTTCTATCCGTCGCTCGACACCATCGGTCGGCTGAGCTACCTGGAACAGCGGGAGATCTTTGGCTACGAGCTGCCCTTCCAGTGGCCGCGCACCACGCGTGGCGGCATCCGCCACATCCAGGTCTTCGCGCTCAAGCCCGGCATCATCAAGGCGGGCGACCAGATCGAAGGCATCATCCTCAAGGGTGTAGGGCGCGACTTCGACTGGTCGTTTCTCGAGCAGTACCTGGTGAAGGGGCGGCCCCTCGACCTCGATTCCGAGACGCCTTCGCGCGAGGTGCTCATCTCGCAGCAGACGGCCGACCGCCTCGAGCTCGACACGGGCGATCAGTTCGTCGTGCACTTCGTCGAGCGCAACCAGCAGATCCGGCGTCGGTTCAAGGTGGCCGGCATCTACAAGACGGGCCTGGAAGAATACGACCGGCGCTTTGCCTTGGTGGATATCCGCGTCATCCAGCAACTGATGGGCTGGGACAGCACCGAAGTGGCCGGCTTCGAGATTTTTCTCGACGACATTCGCGACCTGGACGTCTTCACCGAGTACATCTACTACGAGGTATTGCCCAACGATCTGTGGGCCGAGACCATTCGGGAAAAGTTTCCCAGCATTTTCGAATGGCTCGAACTGCAGGACATCAACGAGGTGGTCATCATCGTGCTCATGCTCATCGTCAGCGTGCTCAACATGGTGACCATGCTGCTCATCCTCATCCTCGAACGCACCAACATGATCGGCATCCTCAAGGCGCTGGGGCACACCAACTGGGGCATCCGGAAGATTTTTCTCTACTACGCCACCTGGATCATCGGACTGGGGCTGCTATGGGGCGACCTCTTCGGGCTGGGGCTGGCATTCCTGCAGCAACGATTCGGGCTGATACGCCTTTCCGAAGCCGACTACTACCTGAAGGTGGCGCCCATCGAGCTCGATTTCTGGGTGATTCTGGCCATCAACCTCGGTACGCTGATCGTCATCCTGCTGTGTCTGCTGTTGCCGTCGTGGCTGGTAGCACGCATCAGTCCGGTGCGCGCCATTCGCTTTAGATGATTCCACAGTCCGTTCACTACATTTGCGAAGTTTTTCAAGACAACACGCGGGGATGGTCCGTTACTACGTCAAAAAGGAAGGAAAAGTCGTCACCGTGCCCGAGCCCGTGGAAGGCTGTTGGGTCAATATCGAGCCGCCCTTCAGCCAGGAAGAGCTGGAGGAGGTGGCCACGCGATTTTTCTTCCCGCTCGACTTTCTCACCGACGCACTCGACATCGACGAACGCTCGCGTTACGACCGCGAGGACGATGCGCGGCTGATCATGCTCAACGGTCCCGTGCTCAACGAATTCGAGGACGACAACGACGCCATCTTCATCACCGTGCCCATCGGCATCATCCTCGTGCCCGACTTCACCATCACCATTTCGGCCTACGAAAACCCGGTGCTCGAGGTGTTTGCCGAAAACCGGATCAGGAATTTCGACCCGGCCAAACAGCAACTGTTCGTCCTGCAGATCATGGAGCAGACGGTGTACCGCTATCTCAACTGCCTCAAGCAGCTCAACATGCGGCGCCACCTTATCGAAAAAGAGCTCTACCATTCCAGCCGCAACGAGGAGCTGAAGCAGTTGCTCAGCATCGAAAAGACGCTCGTCTATTTCGTCAACTCGCTGAGTGCCAACGAGCTGCTCAAGATGAAGATCAAGCGGGTCGATTTCCTCGGCATCCGCGACGACGAAGACCTCAACGACCTGTTCGAGGACATCATCATCGACAACAACCAGGCCATGGAGATGTCGCGCGTCTATACCGAGATCCTCAACGGCACCATGGATGCCTACGGCTCGATCATCTCCAACAACCTCAACATCGTCATGCAGCGGCTCACGCTCATCACCATCATCCTGATGGTGCCTACACTCGTGGCCAGCTTCTATGGCATGAACGTGCACCTGCCCTTCCAGGACCAACCCTACGCCTTCTACCACCTCATCGTCATCTCCGTGGTGCTCTCCCTGCTCGTGGCCTGGTATTTCCAGCGCAAACGCATGTTCTGATCGGCAGCCGTTTTTGGTTCTCCCCATTTTCGACACAGTTTTCCACATTGTGGATAAGTGTGGAAATGCCTGTTTTTGCGAGGTTTTTAACGAGTTTTCCACATTTTGTGGAAAACGCAAGTGGCGACGTGTTGCCCGTTGGCGTAATTTAGCATCCGATTCGGGCATGCGATGGGAA
>CAYNYN010000067.1:10441-13434 GCA_964401445.1 uncultured Saprospiraceae bacterium
TTCGGGCATGCGATGGGAAAACGACCTTCACAGGCAGACGGAATCAAACCAACTTACTGATACTTTCCTGGTCGCTGCGCACCTGTTGGTTCACGGCCGAGCGTAGCCAGACCTTTTGGGGGTGATCGAACGGAACACGCGAATCAGACACACACAGTTCGAGCGCCCGTATGCCCAACACAAGTTTGGAAACGCACTTGATGGACCACCCGATTCCCTTCCTGCAGCCGTGCAGGGAGGGAATTGTCGGGCCCTGTCTGGCGGATTGCGGCCTGTGGAAAAAAATTGGAAAAATACCGGCCGTGTCCTGGCTGGTTGGTGTATCCGCAGGGGGGAGCTTTGCGTAGGAGCAAGAGAGGCGAATGCCGGAGCCGGAGGCCAATCGGACCGATTGCCCGGGGCACTGAGGTTGGAAATCGTCGGGGGACGGCCCGCGGCACACATGTTTGACTGCAAGTGAATCAATTCATACCTGAAAAACACAACAAGATGGTATCCATTGCCAAATCCACCAACCCGGTGCGGGTGTACACCTACGAGGAGGTGCTCAAGGCCTCGATCGAGTACTTCAACGGCGACGAGCTGGCCGCCAACGTCTGGGTGAACAAGTACGCGCTCAAGGACTCGGAAGGGCGCATCTACGAGCTGACGCCCGACGACATGCACCGCCGCATGGCGCGCGAGATTGCCCGCATCGAGCAGAAGTACCCCAACCCCCTGAGCGAAGAGGAGATCTACCAGCTCTTCCGGCACTTCAAATACATCGTGCCGCAGGGTGGCCCCATGGCCGGCATTGGCAATGACTTTCAGGTTTCGAGTCTGTCGAACTGCTTCGTCATCGGCTGTGGCGCCGACAGCTATGGCGGCATCATCCGCATGGACGAAGAGCAGGTGCAGCTCATGAAGCGCCGGGGCGGGGTAGGGCACGACCTGAGCCACATCCGCCCCAAGGGCAGCCCCGTCATGAACTCGGCACTGACCTCGACGGGCATCGTGCCCTTCATGGAACGCTACTCGAACAGCACGCGCGAGGTGGCCCAGGACGGCCGTCGCGGTGCGCTCATGCTCACCATCTCCATCAAGCATCCCGATGCCGAGGACTTCATCGATGCCAAGCTGGAGCAAGGCAAGGTGACGGGCGCCAACGTCTCGGTGCGCATCGACGACGACTTCATGCGGGCAGCCCTCACCGGCGACGCGTACGTGCAGCAATACCCCATCGATTCGGACCAGCCGAAGGTGACCAAGGAGATCGATGCCGCCAGGCTCTGGAACAAGATCATCTACAACGCCTGGAAGTCGGCAGAGCCGGGCGTGCTGTTCTGGGATACCATCATTCGCGAGTCGGTGCCCGACTGCTATGCCGACCTGGGCTTCCGCACCATCTCGACCAACCCCTGCGGCGAAATCCCGCTCTGCCCTTACGACAGCTGCCGCCTGCTGGCCATCAACCTGTACAGCTACGTCGTCAATCCCTTCACCGAAGAGGCATACTTCGACTTCGAGCTGTTCAGCCAGCACGTGCAATATGCCCAGCGCATCATGGACGACATCATCGACCTTGAGCTGGAACAGATCGACAAGATCATCCAGAAGATCGAGCGCGACCCGGAACCCATGGAGATCAAGCGCGTGGAATACGAGCTGTGGCACAAGATCCGCGAGAAGTGCATCCAGGGGCGCCGCACCGGCGTGGGCATCACTGCCGAGGGCGACATGCTGGCTGCGCTGGGGCTGCGCTACGGCTCCGACGAGGCCATCGACTTCTCGGTGAAGGTGCACAAGACGCTGGCATTGAATGCCTACCGCAGCTCGGTGACGATGGCCAAGGAGCGCGGCCCGTTCAAAATCTACGATGCCAGCCGCGAGAAGGACAACCCCTTCATCCGGCGTTTGGCGGAAGCCGACCCCCAGCTCTATGAAGACATGGTCCAATACGGCCGCCGCAACATCGCCCTGCTGACCATCGCGCCCACGGGCACCACCAGCCTGATGACCCAGACCACTTCGGGCATCGAGCCGGCCTTCCTGGTGCACTACAAGCGCCGCCGCAAGGTCAACCCCAGCGACAAGCAGGCCAAGGTGTCGTTCATCGACGAGGTGGGCGATGCCTGGGAAGAGTACACCGTGTTCCACCACAAGTTCCTCACCTGGCTCGAGGTGAATGGCTACGACATCGAGAAGGTGCGCGAGATGGACGACGAGCAGCTGCGCGCCCTGGTGGCCAAATCGCCCTACCACCGCGCCACGGCCAACGACGTGGACTGGGTGCAGAAGGTCAAGATGCAGGGTGCCATCCAGAAGTGGGTGGACCACAGCATCAGCGTGACCGTCAACGTGCCCGAAGAGACCTCCGTCGAGCTGGTCAAGGAGATTTACAAGACGGCCTGGGAGGCCGGCTGCAAGGGCTGCACCATCTACCGGGAAGGCTCGCGCTCGGGCGTGCTCGTGGCCGACAAGAAAAAGGAGAAAAAAGAAGAGACCCAGCAGGCGAATGCCATCCGCGAGACGGCGGCGCCCAAGCGGCCCAAGCGCCTCGAAGCGGAGGTGATCCGCTTCCAGAACAACCACGAAAAGTGGATCGCCGTGGTAGGCCTGCTCAACGGCCGGCCGTATGAGATCTTCACCGGCCGCGCCGAAGACACCTTCATCCTGCCGCCCTATGTGACGAAGGGGTGGGTCATCAAGGAGAAGGACGAGCAGGGCAACAACCGGTACGACTTCCAGTTCCTCGACAAGGACGGCTATCGGATCACCATCGAGGGGCTGTCGCGCTCGTTCGATCCCGAGTACTGGAACTACGCCAAGCTCATCTCCGGCGTGCTGCGCCACGGCATGCCCTTGCCCTACGTGGTCAACCTGGTATCGGGCCTCAACGTCGATCAGGAGCACATCAACAGCTGGAAAAACGGCGTGGTGCGCGCCCTCAAGCGCTTCATCCCCGACGGCACCCAGGCCGTGAAGGAGACCTGCCCCAACTGCGGCGACGAGGA
>CAYNYN010000068.1:0-4564 GCA_964401445.1 uncultured Saprospiraceae bacterium
CGCATCGGCAACTTTCTGGCGTGAGCGAGAGGCCTAGAGAGGGAGTGAGGAGTGAGGAGTGAGGAGTGAGGAGTGAAAAGTGAAAAGTGAAAAGTGAGTCTATTGCAAAAAGTTAACAAATAATGGACATCGACCATTTTATATAAACAACTGATATTCAACTTTAAACACTAAACTTTAAACTTTAAACTTAAAAACAAGCCCTCAACACTACACGCTCAACCCTCAACCTTTTTTTACACGGAACTCACCATCTCATCAACCAATCACATGAGTCAACCAGGAATCAAAGTCTTTGCCCCTGCATCGATCGGCAATGTGGGGATCGGGTTCGACCTGATGGGCATTGCGCTGGAAGCGCCCGGCGACGAAATCGTGGCGAGGTTTGCCGATCGGCCCGGCGTGCACATCGCGCAAATCACCGGCGCCAGGGGGCAGTTGCCCACCGATCCGGAAAGGAACACCGCCGGCAAGGCCGCGCTGGCCGTGCTTCGGCATCTGGGCCGGGCCAATGAAATTGGCATCGAGCTGGAGCTGCACAAAAAGATGCCCTTTGGCAGCGGCCTTGGTTCCAGCGCCGCCAGTGCCGTGGCCGGTGCCATGGCGGTCAACGAGCTGCTGAAGCGCCCGCTCGAGAAGAAGGAGTTGCTGCGTTTCGCCCTCGAAGGGGAAGCCATTGCTTCGGGCAGCAAACACGCCGACAACGTGGCCCCCTCCCTGCTGGGCGGCATCATCCTCGTCCGCGACCACGAGTCGCTGGACTTCGTCCGGCTGCCCGTGCCGCCCGGGCTGTTCGTGGCCGTCGTCTATCCGCACATCACCATCCGCACCGAGGAGGCGCGCGCCATCCTGAAGCGCGAGGTACCCCTCTCGCTGCACACGCGTCAGGCGGGCAATCTGGCCGCTTTCGTCGCGGCACTCTACCGCGGCGACCTCGATTTGCTGAGCCGCAGCCTCGACGACGTGCTCATCGAGCCACAGCGCGCCCGCCTCATTCCGCGCTTTTACGACGTGAAAAACGCCGCCCTCGAGGCCGGAGCCCTCGGCTGCAGCATTTCGGGCAGCGGCCCTTCGGTCTTTGCGCTGTGCGCCAACAGCCTCATCGCAGAAGAAGCGGGCAAAGGCATGCAGGCCATTTTTGCGGAAGCAGGCATCGAATCGGATCTGTTCCTCTCGCGCATCAACATGGAAGGAGCGTTCAAATTTTGAAAGGATGACGATGGACGATAGACGATAGACGATGGACTATCCATGATGAACGTCGTCACTGCCTGCCTCGACTATCGGGGTCGTCACGCTGTCACGTCGTCACGCTCAACTTTTGGCAAACGCAGGGCTGTGCCCCCTTCCTTCAGGAAAAAACCAAGCTCATGATCCTCTACAGCACGAAAGACCGCACCCATCGCGCCACGCTGGAAGAAGCTGTGTTTCGCGGCCTGCCCCCCGACAACGGCCTCTACATGCCGGAGCGCCTGCCGCGTCTGCCCGAGGACTTCCTCGCCAACTTGCCGGATCATTCCTTTCAGGACATCGCCGAGACGGTGAGCAAGGCCCTGTTTGGCGAGGTCATCCCCGAAGCCGACATTCGACGCATCGTCCGGCGCGCGCTCGACTTTCCGGCACCAGTCGTCTCGCTCGACGAGGACACGCACGTACTCGAGCTGTGGCACGGCCCTTCACTTGCCTTCAAGGACTTCGGCGCACGCTTCATGGCGGCACTCATGAGCTGGTTCCTCGAAAAGCGCAACCAGGAGACCGTCATCCTCGTGGCCACCTCGGGCGACACGGGCGGGGCCGTAGCTGCCGGTTTCTTCGACACGCCGGGCATCCACGTAGTCATCCTCTACCCTTCCGGAAAAGTCAGTCCGCTGCAGGAAAAGCAGCTCACCACGCTCGGCAAGAACATCCGCGCCCTCGAAATCGAGGGCACCTTCGACGACTGCCAGGCGCTGGTCAAACAGGCTTTTCTCGATGAGGCCCTGCGCCGGCACATCGCCCTCAGTTCGGCCAATTCGATCAACATCGCGCGACTCATCCCCCAGTCGTTCTACTACTTCGAGGCCTACAAGCAGCTCATGCCCGTGCAAAAGCCGGTCGCCTTCGTGGTGCCTTCGGGCAACTTCGGCAACCTCACGGCCGGGCTTTTCGCCAAACGCATGGGACTGCCCGTGGTGCATTTCGTGGCCGCCACCAACGCCAACGACGTCGTGCCGGAATATCTGGCCACGGGCCAGTTCCGGCCCCGCCCGTCCATCCCCACCATCTCGAACGCCATGGACGTGGGCAATCCGTCCAATTTTCAGCGCATGCTCGACCTGTATGGTTCCACGTGGAACAATTTGCGCAAGGAGGTGTCGGGCTTTGCCTTCGACGACGAGCAGACGCGCCAGGCCATACGCACCATCCACGAACGATACGGCTACCTCATGGACCCGCACGGCGCCGTGGGATTCCTGGCCTGGCAAGCCTTTCGGCAAATAGAACCCGGCATGCAGGGCGTCATCCTCGAAACGGCGCATCCGGCAAAATTCCTTGAGACCATGGAAGCGACCCTCGGCCGCCCGATCGATATTCCGGAACGCCTGGCGCGATTGGCCCACAAGGAGAAAAAATCTACCTTGCTGCCCCCCGATTACGGCCGGTTCAGAGCCTGGCTCGAAGCCCATTTCAAAAAGGAATGACCATGCAATACGAAAACCCGAAGCTCATCCTCGAAACGTCCGAACTCAAGGAAGGTAGCATCAGCTGGAAAAGCCCCTCCAACATCGCCATCGTCAAATACTGGGGCAAATACGGCGACCAGCTTCCGCAAAACCCATCGCTGAGCATTACGCTCGAAACCTCCTTCACGCAAACCAACCTGCACTATGCTCCGCGCCACACGCCCGGTCAGGACGTGTCGCTGGAACTGTATTTCGAGGGCGCCCGCAATGAAGCTTTCGAAGACAGGGTGAAAAAATACTTCGAGAAGATCCTGCCCATATTCCCGTTCCTCAAGCAGCTCGACCTGAAGATCGAGACCGCCAACTCTTTTCCCCACTCGTCGGGCATCGCCTCGTCGGCCTCGGCCATGAGCGCCCTGGCCCTGTGCTGCTGCACGCTCGAAGACGAGTTTTTCGGCACGCTCGACGACGACGAGGCCTTCGACCGCAAGGCCTCCTACGTGGCGCGCCTGGGATCGGGCAGCGCCTGCCGCTCCATCTATCCCTACCTGGCGCTCTGGGGCGAGACGGGCGAAGTGCCGGGTTCGTCCAATCTCTACGCCATCCCCATGGCCGAACAGGCTCATCCGGTGTACCAAACTTTCCACGACGACATCCTGATCATCCGCTCGGGCGAAAAAAAGGTATCGAGCAGCGCAGGACATGGCCTGATGCACAACCATCCGTTTGCGGAAGCGCGTTTCCAGCACGCCCGGAAAAACCTGCACCAACTGCTGGGCGCCCTGCGCACGGGCGACCTCGAGACGTTTGGCAAAATTGCCGAGGCCGAAGCGCTCATGCTCCACGCCCTGATGATGAGCGCCCCCAGCCCGTACCTGCTGCTCGCCCCCCACACCATCACCGCCATGGAACGGGTACAGGCCTTCCGCGCCGAGACGGGCCATCCGGTCTATTTCAGTCTCGATGCCGGTCCCAACCTGCACGTGCTCTATCCCGAGTCCATTATCCACGAGGTGCGCCCCTTCATCGACGACCAGCTCGCACCACTCTGTGAAGACGGCGTCTATCTGCAGGATTGGGCCGGCGAAGGCCCCGAGCAGCTCTGAAGGCACAACGCAGCGCCTGATTTTGCGTTATCCTGCAAAACATCCGTAGATGAAACCAGCGTGGATTTTCCTCTTGCTCACCTTGGCAAGCCAGACAGCCTGTATGGCCCAACATCCCCCTCAAAATTTGCCGCCCGTCTCGGACGAGGCCTTCGACAAGGAGCTCAAGGGTTTGCTCCGCTTCAGCGTACCGGTCATGGGCGTGAACGACCTGAAAGGGAAACTCGGGCAGGTCGTCCTGCTCGATGCACGCGAAGAAGAGGAATTCGAAACCAGCCACCTGCCCGGCGCACGCCTGGTGGGCTATGACCACTTCCAGATGGAAGCCGTGCAAGATCTGCCGCGCGACACCACCATCGTCGTGTACTGCAGCGTGGGCTACCGGAGCGAGCGCATCGCAGAACGCCTGAGGGAAGCAGGCTACGAGAAAGTGTACAACCTGTACGGCGGTATCTTCGAATGGGTCAACCAGGGTCTGCCGGTGGAAACCGCAACCGGCAATCCCACGCGCCAGGTGCACACCTACAACAAGCGCTGGAGCAAATGGGTCCGCAATCCGGAGGTCAAAAAAGTGTGGTGAGGGTGTGAAGAGTGAAGAGTGAGGAGCGAGGAGTGATTGTAGCGCCACGCACTTCGAAAAAATCCCTAAAGCTTGTGCGGGCGCGATGCGGACGGGCCGATTTTGCCAGTTTCACCGGTTCAACCGATTTCACCAAGCTATGTGGCCCTCTGCGTGTGCTCTGTGAAACTCTGTGTAAGAAAAAGCTCGCTTCGCTCGCGACGATAGACAATAGA
>CAYNYN010000068.1:4664-13276 GCA_964401445.1 uncultured Saprospiraceae bacterium
CCAGATGCGCCGGATGCGATAAGGTCGCTTGTCCTGCGATTCGAAATAGGTGCGCATCTGAATTTCGACCATGATGCCAAAGGTGACGAGCTGGATGCCCGCCACTACCAGCATCAGCGCCAGGATGAGCAGCGGCTTGCCCCAGATGTCCTGCCCCATCAGTTTCAGCGCGCCGAGGTAGAGGTTGATGAGCACACCGATGGTGAACAGCACGATGCCCCAGATGCCGAACAGGTGCATGGGGCGCTGCATGTACTTTTTGAAGAACAACATCAGCAGCAGATCACTCACCACCTTGAAGGTGCGCCCCAGCCCGTACTTCGACTGTCCGGCCACGCGCGGATGATGCCGCACGTTCACCTGCGTGATGCGCGCCCCTTCGAGATAGGCCAGCACGGGGATGAAGCGGTGCAGCTCGCCATACAGGCCCATGCCCTTCGCGATCTCGGCCCGGAAGACCTTCAGCGCGCAGCCATAGTCCTTCATGTGCACGCCGCTGAGCTTGCGGATGATCCAGTTGGCGATGCGGCTGGGAATTTTGCGCAGCAGGACGTCGTCCTGGCGGTTGGCGCGGATGCCGGCCACCAGATCCCAGTCGCCCTTTTTGGCCAGATCGAGCATCATCGGAATGTCGAACGGATCGTTCTGCAAATCGCCGTCGAGCGTGACGATGAATTCGCCAGCGGCCTGGTCGATGCCAGCCATCAGCGCCAGGCTCTGACCGTAGTTTTTCCTCAACTCGATGATTTTCAATCTTTTATCATCTATCGACTTGAGCACGTCGAGCGTGCCATCGGTAGAGCCGTCATCCACATAGATCAGCTCGTAGTCGAAATCATTCAGCGCCTCGGCAATGCGTGCCACGAGGGGACGCACGTTGTCGGCCTCGTTGTACACGGCCACGACCACGCTGATTTCAGGGCGATTGTCTGGTCTCATTTGTTCTGGATTGCATCCGCCGGCTGCAGCGGCCCCACCAGCATGGTGCGCTGGCCATGGCGGATTTTGAACGTCGATTTCACCTGCAAAGGAACGCGGTACAAGGTAGTATCCACAATCATCCACTCACCGGGGGATGGCTGCAGCGTTCGGCGGATGATCTGTCCGGTATGTGCCGAAAGGTAAAAAGTGTTGGTTGCGGGAATCCAGGTGCCTTTGTACAACCACAGGCGCTGCTCCTCGGCCCGCGCCATTTCGGCGGTCTCGATCGTAGTGGACCGCACCAGGGTCCCCCAGTCTTCGCGCAGGCGGTCGGGCAGCACGAACCAGTCGAACCCGAGGCGCACCACCAACAGTAAAACCACCATGGCCGGCAGCTGTCGTGCGGGCGCCTGCCGCCAGATGTGCAGCAGCATCCAGCCGGCCAGCGCGAACAGCAAGACCGACTTGGGCATCAGCGCAGGCACCTGTGCCAGCCGCTCCTGCAAAAACAGGGGCGCCAGGGCGCCTACCGTAGCCAGCAGGGCAAAGGCTACGAACAGCCCGTTCACCCATTTGCCGAAAGGCGATTGGCGCAACGGCAGCTGAAGGTACCAATGGACGAAGGGCAGAAAGACCAGCGGCAGAAACATCAACAGATAGCGCGGATAGACTTCTACCGAACTCCAGTACACCCAGATGTTGGCTGCGAAGGTCACGGCAAAAAAGGCGAGCAAGCGATGCTGCCAGATTTGCCGAAAGGCGCCCCGGGCAAACACCAGCAACACCATGAGCGACCACGGGAAAAAGTGGTAGGCCATCTCGAAGGGGAAGGTGAACAGGTGCAGGATGGTCTTGCCCATGCCGTACTGCACGGCCGTGCGCTTGGCCGACTCGGTGAACAGGCGTTCGAGCAGCGGCTCGAGGGGTGCCTGCTGCGCATACAGGTAGTAGTACGTGCCCAGCAGTCCGAAGGCCAGCGCCATCCCCACCCAGTTGGGCCACGCCAACCCGCGCACCAGCGCCCACCGCGCGGCCCGGCCCACCTGCCGGTGCCGCTCCCAGCCCAGCCACGCCAGCCAGCCCGCGATGGTGAGCACCTGGAACACCAGCGCAGGCAACCCCTTCAGCATGAAGGCCACCACCGTGATCAGCCACGAGCCCACGAACATGCGCCCCCACCGCTCGTGCTCCGACCAGTGGAAAATCCACAGAAAATTGGCGAAGACGACCAGCGAAAAGCAGATATCGATGAGGCCCAGCAGCGAGTCCCAAAAGAGGATGCGCCCACAGGTGACGATCATGGCAGCCACCAGCCACGCCTGCACGGCAGGCACGTGCTTGCGCAAATACCAGACGCACACGCCCGCATAGGTCAGCAGGAAAAAGACGGTGGGCAGGCGCGCGGCCCATTCATCGGCCCGGCCAAGCAGGGTGAACGCCCCCGCCAGAATCCAGTTGTACAAGGGCGGCTTGTTGAGGTAGGGCTCGCCATTGATGGTGGGCACGAGGTAGTTGCCCGACAACAACATCTCGAGGGCCACATCGGCCCGGATGCCCTCGTCGCCGATGAGCGTCATCAGGCCGAGGTGGATGAGCAGCGCAGGCATCAGCAACAGCCCGGCCAAAAGCCACAGGTATTTCGGGGAAAGCAACAGTCGTGACGCCACGTCGATTCAGAGGTTGTGGAAAAGTGGCGCAAAAATAGTCCCCGCCGACCAGTTTCTACCGACAAGTGCACCTCATCGAGCGCCTCATCACCCGTCGAAAGAGCGGAGCTTTTGTCAAATAATGTGGAAATTATGCACTCGCTTTCGCAAAACCCCGTCTGCCATGCACACCTTTTCCACAGCAGCCTTTCGGCAAATGCTGCCGCTTTTGCTGAATTTGATCGCGATTTTCACACTTTCCACGGGAAAAGCACAAACACTTTCCCACACACCCGAAGGGTGGAAAGAAATCCACGAGGGGCCGAATATCCGGCTCGACATCCGCTATGCCGGCACGAACAACTTTACGGGGAAACAGATCTACGGTTGCGGCCGCTGTTTCCTGCGCGCAGAAGCCGCCGAGGCGCTCCTCGAGGCGGCCCGCCAGCTCGCAGCACGAGGCTATGGCCTGATCCTGTTCGACTGCTACCGCCCGCGCCCGGCCCAATGGCGCCTGTGGGAGATCGTGCCCGATCCGCGCTACGTGGCCGACCCCCGAAAAGGATCGATGCACAACCGGGGACTGGCCGTGGACCTGACGCTCTTCGACCTGGCGACCGGCGAGCCGGTGGACATGGGCACGCCCTACGACTTCTTCGGCCCCGAAGCACACACCGACTATACGGCCTTGCCCGAGCACGTGCTGGCCCATCGCCAGACCCTTGCGGCCGCCATGCAGGCGGCAGGCTTCGAAGGCATCAGGACCGAATGGTGGCACTTCTCGCTGCGCGGGCATGCCTTCCCGCTGGCCGAGTGGGAGTGGTCCTGCCCCAAATGAGCCATGGCACAGATATTGAAACGGCAGCAGGGCATCCGGCAACCGCTTCGAATTGCGTTTATATTTGCCCGCGGTCTGGATGCAGAAAAACAAGTTTTGCAGCCAGGCGTTTGGAAGCCATCAACCATTTCGTCAAAAAACCGAACCACCAGCGATGAGTCAAACCACGTTCAAATCGGATGTAGAAGCCGTCGATGCCCTGGCCCAGGCATACAAAGACCTCAAGAGCGAAATAGGCAAAGTCATCGTCGGGCAGGACGAAGTCGTCAAGGCCGTGATCATCTCGTTGTTCAGCAACGGGCACAGTCTGCTGGTAGGGGTGCCCGGCCTGGCCAAGACGCTGCTGGTGAGCACCATCGCCGAGGTGCTCGACCTCGACTTCAAGCGCATCCAGTTTACGCCCGACCTCATGCCGTCGGACATCACGGGCTCGGAGATTCTCGACAAGGAGCGCAACACCTTCCGCTTCAACAAGGGGCCGCTGTTCGCCAACATCATCCTGGCCGACGAGATCAACCGTACGCCGCCCAAGACGCAGGCGGCCCTGCTCGAGGCCATGCAGGAGCGCGCCGTCACGGCAGGCGGCCAGCGCCACCCGCTGCCCCGCCCCTTCTTCGTGCTGGCCACCCAAAACCCCATCGAGCAGGAAGGCACCTATCCCCTGCCCGAGGCCCAGCTCGACCGTTTCATGTTCAACATCCCGCTCGACTATCCATCGTACGAGGAAGAAGTGGAGATCGTCAAGCAAACGACGGCACTGAAGGAATACGACCTCAAGCACGTGCTCACGGGGCCCCAGATCCTCGAATACCAGAAGGTGATCCGGAAGGTGCCCGTGTCGGACCACGTACTCGAATACGCCGTGTCGCTGGCCGTAAAGACGCGACCCAACACACCGCAAGCCACCGACATGGTGAACAACTACATCTCGTGGGGTGCCGGTCCGCGTGCTTCCCAATACCTCGTGCTGGGCGCCAAGTGCCATGCAGCCATCAACGGCAAGTATGCGCCCGACGAGGAGGACGTACAGGCCATCGCGCCCTACGTGCTGCGCCACCGCATCGTGCGCAACTACAAGGCCGAAGCCGAAGGCGTGACCGAAGAGGACATCATCAAGAGCCTGTTCTGAGCGCGACAAGAGGCCGCCACATAAGCCACAGGCCGCGGAGGATCGCTCCGCGGCCTGTCGTGTTTTTGCGCAAGCGAAAAATCAGGCCTCCTCGTCGCGCAGCGAATAAGCCAGAAACAGCGCCGAGGCGAGCGTGAGCAGGGCGCCACCCTGATGCACCACACCCCAGAACACCGGCACCCGCCCCACGCAATTGATCACCGTCAGCACGCCCAGCACGAACTGGACGCCCAGCATGCCGTAGAACCATCTGCTGCGCCGCACGAGCAGGCCGGGGGCCTGCCAGCGACGAAGCTGGAGGTGCCACCACACGGCCAGGCCCACGAGCACCCAGGCCGTGGCCCGGTGCAGCAACTGCACGATGGCCTTGATGGCGCGTGCCGGCTCGTAGTCGATGAAGCGCTCCCAGTGCCAGTCGGTCGTTTGCGTCAGCGCCTGCCACAGCACCTGCCCCTTCACGAACACGGGCCAGTGCGGATGGATGAGCCCGGCCCGCATGCCGGCCATGAGACCGCCAAAAGCGATCTGCAACAGCACGACGCCGACGATCAGCCAGGCCGCCCGCCGCAGCCGCGTGCGTGCAGCAAACTGCGCCACGGCAGGCCGTGCAGAGAGCAGCCAGGTCCAGAACAGGTAAGCGAACAAGACCGTCGCGATCGACAGGTGCACCACCAGCTTGTACGCGCTCACCCAGGTGCGCTGGTCGTTGTTCAATCCGCTCTTCACCATGATCCAGCCGAACACGGCCGCCAGCGAGGCCAGCAGGATGACGATGCCCAGGCGACGCAAGAGCCAACCGGGCAGCATCTTTTTACGGACGAACCACAGAAAGGGCAGCAGGAAGACGAACCCCATGAGGCGCGCCCACAGCCGGTGGAAATACTCCCAGAAATAGATGAACTTGAACTCCTGCAGGCTCATGTCGCGATGCAGCGTCTCGTACTGCTTGCGCGCCATCACCTTGTACTGTTCGAAAGCCTCCTGCCACTCGGTTTCATTCATCGGCGGCAGGGTGCCCTGGATGACGGCCCATTCCGTAATGGACAGGCCCGAGTCGGTGAGGCGCGTGATGCCACCCAGCACCACCTGGAAGAACACCATGACCACGCCGATCAGGAGCCAGATGCGCACCGGGCGAGGAAGCGATTGGAATGATCCCATAAGGCAAATGACTGTTTGATGGTTGATGCGCGCTGCCCATCACACAGCAACAGGCCGCGGCGATGTTGGGCCCCTGCTTTTCGGGTCGTGATAGTCGCGCCGTTTTGCGCCCATCCCGAAGAACGGCTCGGGCGCGACATTCGGGGAATCGACCAGCAACACGGGCAAGGCTGAAACAGTGGCAAAAATAATTTGTTCCCCCTCGGCCGAGGTCATGCGCTTTGTCACTCCCCTCCTGATGGCTATGATTTCATTTTTTTAAAAAAGAACCATCATCATCATCAGGGCTGTGGATTTGTGCAGAAAAACCGCGCGAATTCCTTCCATTTTTGAAACCGTGTATAAAGTCGCCGGCTTTCCACTCCGGATTCACTCCGTAAGGGCTTCACCTTCATTCCTTCGGGCATTTTTGCACATCATGGGCGGCCGTTGTCAACGGGAAAAATTCCGGAGCAGGAGGAGGAGATAACAATTGAAATACGGTTTACAAAAGGACCCACGTTTCCGGAAAAGGTCGGTCCTTTTCCAGTACCCGATTCTTTCGATAGGGAAAACACCCTCCCGGAGTGGAAAAAGAGCGGGTTTTCCCCGAGCCTCTGCACAGCGAGGAGTGCAAAGTGGAATGTCCTATTTTGCTGAAATCGAGCAGGTGCATAGGATGGGTCAAAAGGGGGAGTGAAAAATGAAAATGGCACGCATTTGTTGCCGCCATTGCAGCGAAGTGTTGTGGATGTCTCAGTTGAAAAATGTGAGTACCTTGAATGCCAGAATTTTGACCGGGAACGACGCGGTGGCGATGTTTTCGCCGTGCCGGATGCAGAAACAAAATTGCGGAACAAATGTGTGGGAGGATCTCGTTCGTGGCTACGAAAGAGCAAATACAGCAGGCACTGCCTTTCGTGGAAGTGCCACCCAATTTGCGCACCAGTTACAATATCGCTCCTACCCAACACGTGTGGGTCGTAGCCAACGAGGCGCCTGATCGGCTGCAGCAGATGACGTGGGGATTGGTGCCTTCGTGGTGGGATGGCACCAAGCGACCCGTTCGACCCATCAATGCGCGCGCGGAAGGCATTGCCACCAAGCCCACGTTTCGCGTGCCCATCCGCAAGCACCGGTGCGTGGTGCTGGCCGACAGTTTCTACGAGTGGCGCAAGGAGGGCACGCGCAAGCTGCCTTATCGCATTTTCCCAAAAGATGGCGGACTGCTGTTGCTGGGCGGTATCTGGGACGTATGGCATCAGCCGCCCAATGGCTATCCCCACAAGAGCTGTGCAATTATCACCACCCCACCCAATCGCGAAGTAGCCTACCTGCACGACCGGATGCCTTTCCTGCTCCTCGGCCCCGAACAGGCACGGCTATGGCTCGACGATTTGCCGCTCGACGAGGTGCTCGCCATGATCCAGCCCGCACCCGACGGCATGCTGCGGATGTATCGGGTGACCGACCGCGTCAACAATTACCAATTCGATGATCCTGCCTGCCACGAACCCGTGCCCGAAGATCTCGACCTTTTTTCGCAGCGGTGATCGAGCACCTGTGGGTAGCTCGCTTTTCAGATAAATCGGCACAGGCTGCTCGCGACGATAGACGATCTATGATGTACGTCCTCACTGCCTGTCCCGAGTATCGGGACGTCACGCGTCACGCTCAACCATTTTTTACAGGGCACTCGATCCGGCCTTCAGACGCGCGCCCAGCTTCACACCTTGAATTCCAGCAGAAATTCTTTGACGCGCTCATCGAAACGGTTGCCGTCCTGGAAGAGGAATTCCACTTCTACGGGAAGCACGAAAACGGGCAGCTTTTTCTCGAGCAGGAACTGCTGGTGCAGCTCGAGGCGCATGGCGTCTTTTTCGGTGGTGAGGATCAGATCGGGCTTGGGCGTGCGGATCCGGAACAGCCGGTCGAGCTGGCCCATGTCGTAGTTGCTGAAATAATGGTGATCGGCAAAGGTGAAGGTAGCTACCGAGGCCACCTGCGATTCGAGGTACTGCAACAGGTAGTCGGTGTTGGCGATGGCTGAAATGAGCAGCACGTGCATGGAAGGTTGCAGGGCGATGCGCTGCTGCGGATTGAACAGGTAGTATGGTTGCCCGTAGCGGTATTTGCTGAAAAAGAGCTGCTGGTGAGGTGCCAGCTTCAATTGTTTTTCGAGGGTCTCGGCCTCTTCCCTGCTCATCGTGTCCGGGCATTTGGTGACGATGACGATGTCGGCACGCTTGGCCGCGGAAGGCCACTCGCGCAGGCGGCCGGCCGGCAGCAGCCAATCGCGTGTGTAGGGCCGGTCGTATTCGGTGAGCAAAATATTGAGGCCCGGCCTGATGGCGCGGTGTTGGTAGGCATCGTCGAGCAGGATGACCTGGATTTCGGGGCGATGTTTGAGCAATTGCGGGATGGCCAGGGCGCGTTCTTCGGCCACCGCGACGACCACGTCGGGGTACTTGCGCTTGTATTGCAATGGCTCGTCACCTGCCGAAAGGGCGTCATCCCTTCCACCAATGATGCGAAAACCGCGTGTCTTGCGCTTGTATCCTCGGCTCAGGGTAGCTACCTGAAGGTAGGGGCGCAGCAGCCGGATGAGGTACTCCACATGCGGCGTCTTGCCGGAACCACCCACCGACAGGTTGCCCACCGAAATGACGGGCAGATCAAACTGCACGCTTTTCAGGATGCCCGTTTCCCAGGCCAGCTCGCGCAGATATACGCCCAGCCCGTAGAGCAGGGAAAAGGGAAAAAGGAGTATGCGCAACAACCAGCTTTGTACCATGAGGACAAAGGTAGCAGACCAAAAGCGATTGCGCCCCTCTACCCAATCATGCCGAGCGTAGGACGAGATTTATCTCGTCCGTCCAAAACCATTTTGAATGATCTTCCTGATGGCGCTTGCACTTTTGAGTGCCTTGATTTTTCG
>CAYNYN010000069.1:0-13256 GCA_964401445.1 uncultured Saprospiraceae bacterium
CATGCGGATGCCGCCACCCGACCAGGGGCAGATGCCGGCATTGATGGAGTAGAACTTTCCTTTTCTCCGGCTTTCGCCAAATGTCACCTCCGCTTCGGGCAGCTCGTAGGAGAGCAGGCAGCGGAAGATGAGCCACATGTACATCAGCTTGCTGAAGTGGGTCCACTTGCGCTGGGCGGCCACGCGCCCCACGTAGCCGTCGTAGGCCAGGCCCGCCACGTTGATGAAGTAGCGGCTGCAGGAGCGGCCGTCGCGCTGATAGTGTATCCGACCGACGTCCTGCCAGACGGATCGTCCCCGCCGCAGCCGCCGGACCCACTGGTCGAGGCGGGTGGGCAGGTCGTAGCAGCGGCGCCAGTCGTTGCCGGTGCCGATGGGCAGCAGGGTGAACCACATCTGGCTGGCAGGCACGGCATTTTGCGAAAGCATGCCGTTGACCACCTCGTGGCCGGTGCCGTCGCCGCCAATGGCGACGAAGCGCCGGTAGCCGGCCTCCACTGCCGCACGCGCCAGCTCGATGGCGTGACCTGCCGATTCGGTCCAGTGCCATTCGAAGGGGATCGATGCTTCCTTCAGCGCGCGCTCGATGCGGGGCCGCTGGCGCACCACCTTGCCGCCCCCGGCTACGGGGTTGGCCACGCAAAACCACGTCTGATCCAGGTTGTTCATTTCATTGCCTTTGGGTTCGTGGTTTCCGGGGCGGCGCCAAAATCGGGGAAAAGGACGGAAGAAAGGGAGCGCTCGGGTGGCACGAGCCGATTTCCGTCAGTATCTTGAGTGCAGAAAGTCACTGTTCCGGCCTGCGCGCCAAGGTATTTTTATGCAAAACGAAAACGTATGGTTCCCGGCATCCAGCACATCCTTTGTCCGATCGATTTTTCCGATACCTCGATCAATGCCTTCCGCTATGCGCTCGGGCTCGCCGAAGCCATGGGTGCGAAGGTGCAGCTGCTGCACGTGGTGATCCCCGAGGTGGAAGCGCTCGACCTGCCCGTGGTGGCTGCCGAAGCCACGCGCACCCGCATCGAGACTGCCCGTACCATGATGGAGACGCTGGTGGAGGAAGAGGCCCAGGCCTTCAGGAAGGAGGGCAGGGAAGCGCCGGTGGTCGAAATGACCATCGAGGTGGGCGCGCCCGGTGGCACCATTCTGGACGTGGCACGGCGCGATGGCGCCTCGCTCGTGCTGATGGGGACGCGCCGCGAACACAACCTGCTCGATCGGCTCTTTGGCAGCGTGACGCAGCACGTGGTGGAGCGCTCGGAGCGGCCCGTGTGGGTCGTGCCCCACGATGCGGCCTTTGCCCCGCTCCGCGACGTGGCTTTTGCCGCGCAGCTCACCGAAGCCGACCCGTGGTACATCTACCAGACGATACGATTGCTGGGCACTCAGGTGCAACGGCTGCACGTGGTGCACGTGCATCGCGAAGGCGACCACGACTACCTGCATTGCGAAGACCTGGAGGCCTTTTTTGCCGAAAGGCAGCAAGGCCCCGAAGTGCGCTGCCATCAGCTGGAAGGCGCCGACGTGGCCGAAAAACTGAACGCTTTCGTCGAGGAGCACGGCATCCGACTGCTGGTTTTGTGGTCGCGCCATCGCAATCTGCTCGAGCGGCTTTTCACGGGCTCGGAGGCAACCGAGCTGGCATGGCAGACGCGCGTGCCGTTGCTGGTGTGTCGTTCACACAGCTGAAAACCAGCGCCTTGAGGGGGTGGCGGGCTGCTCCGTCCTCGTGCCTTGTGTGGCGGGCACGCAATTTTTTGACCTGCAAATGAGAAAAATCACTTGACTGCAAGGCGACTGTGTCTATTTTTGAGCCGTAAATTAAACTAAGTCCAAATAAGACCGCGCCATGAGCTCGCACCACTCAGCTACTCCGCCCGTATGGAAAAAAGGCCAGTGTGGCCGCCTGGTACGCATTCGCGATCCGCGCGTGGCTTCGCGCCTGGCGGTGATGGGCATTTTGCCCGGCAGCAAGGTATGCGTGATGCAGGTGAAGGCATGGAACGGGGGGTATTACCTGAAGATGGCCGGCAAGAACATCGCGCTGCGCGCGCGCGAGGCGGCCGCCCTCGAAATCGAATTCTGAGTCCATGATGCAGCGGCCGTTCACGCTTGCCCTGTTGGGAAACCCCAATTCGGGCAAGTCCTCACTGTTCAATTTGCTTACGGGCTTGCGCCAAAAGGTGGCCAACTTCCCCGGCGTCACGGTGGATGTGAAGGTGGGACGCATGTCGCTCGCCGGCACGGCCGTGCGCGTGGTGGACCTGCCGGGGGCCTACAGCCTCTATCCCAATGCCGATGACGAGCGGGTGGTGCTCAACGTGCTGGCCAACCCGAACGACCCCAACTACCCCGACGGGGTGGTGTACGTGGCCGACCTGACCAACCTCGAGAAGCACCTGCTCCTCCTCACCCAGATACGCGATCTGGGGCTGCCCGTGGTGCTGGCGCTCAACATGGCCGACATTGCCGAGCGCGAGGGCCTGGTGATCGACGAAGAAAAGCTGGCCCGCCGGCTGGGCGTGCCCGTGGTGCGCATCAGTGCGCGCGACGGCTTCCAGGTGGATCGGCTGCGGGCCCTGCTCGAACGCATGGTGCGCGAGCCCGATGCGTTTCGCGCCGAGCGCCCGTTCTATCCCCTCACGCCCAAAGAGCAGGCCGTGGTGCGGCGCATGCAACGCGAGGTGGTGCCCGAGCGGGAAGAGGCGCCCTATCGCTTGCTGCTGTGGGCCCATCACCTGCACGAGCTGCCTTTCCTGAGCGAAGAGCAGCGGCGGGCGGCGGCAGCCATCGTGGCGGAGGAGGGCTTCCAGCCCTTGCGCCACCAGATCGAAGAAACGATGGCGCGCTACGACGCCTTCCTGCCCCTGATTCGCGAGGTCGTGCGCAAGGCCGGTAGCGGCGAAAACAGCCTCACCGACCGGCTCGATGCGGTGCTCACCCATCGCGTGGCGGGGCCGGTGATCTTCTTTGCCATCATGTTCGTGGTGTTTCAGGCCATCTATGCCTGGGCCGAGCTGCCCATGGGCTGGATCGAGACCTTCTTCGCCGAGCTGTCGGCGGGCATGAAACGCCATTTGCCGCAAGGCTGGGTGACCGACCTGCTGACCGATGGGGTGGTGGCCGGGCTGGGCGGCATCCTGGTGTTCATCCCTCAGATCGCCATCCTTTTCTTCCTCATCTCCATCCTCGAAGAGATAGGCTACATGGCGCGGGTGGTCTATCTGTTCGACCGGGTGCTGCAGGTGTTCGGCCTGAACGGCCGCAGCATCGTGGCGCTCATCTCGGGCGGCGCCTGTGCCATTCCGGCCATCATGAGCACGCGCACCATCAGCAACTGGAAAGAGCGGCTCATCACCATCCTCGTGACGCCCTTCATCAGTTGTTCGGCGCGCATACCCGTCTATGCCGTGCTGGTGGGCTTCGTGGTGCCCTCCGACGCGTACTGGGGCCCCTTCAACGCGCAGGGGCTGGCCTTCATGGGGCTGTACCTGCTGGGCATCATGGCGGCCTTGCTGGCTGCGCTGGTGTTCAAGTACGTGCTGCAGGGGCGGGGCAGCTCCTTTCTGCTGCTCGAGCTGCCCGTGTACCGGCCGCCGCACTGGCGTAACGTGCTGCTGACGGTGTACGAGAAGGTGCGGGCCTTCGTCTGGGAAGCAGGCCGCATCATCATGGTCATCAGCATCGTGCTGTGGTTTCTGGCCAGCTATGGGCCGCCGGGCGCCCTGGCCGAGGCCGAACAGCAGGCGCTGACCGAGGCGGCGGCACGCAACCTGTCGGAGGCCGAGCGGGAAAACCTGGTGGCGGCAAGGAAGATCCAGGCATCGTGGGCCGGCCACCTGGGCAAAGCCATCGAGCCGGCCATCGCGCCGCTGGGCTTCGACTGGAAGATCGGCATTGCACTCATCACCTCCTTCGCTGCGCGCGAGGTGTTCGTGGGTACCATGGCGACCATCTACAGCATCGGCAGTACCGACGACGAGCTCACCATCCGCCAGTACATGGCGCGCGACCTGCGCCCCGACGGCACGCCCGTGTTCAGCGTGGCCACGGCCATGTCGCTGCTGCTCTTCTACGTGTTTGCCATGCAGTGTATGAGCACCATGGCCGTGGTGCGTCGCGAGACGGGCTCGTGGAAATGGCCCCTCATCCAGTTCGTGTTCATGACGGGGCTGGCATACCTGGCCAGCTTTACGGCCTACCACTTGCTGAAGTGATGGGGCCTGCGGGAGACATACCAAAATGGTGAAATCGGGTGAATCGGTGGAACCGGGCTAATCGGTTGAGCGTTGAGCGTGCAGGGTTGGGCTCGGGTGACGCCGTGACGCGTAACACGTAACGCCGTGACGCGTGACGCCCCGAAAAATCGGGACAGGCAGTGACGACGTCTATCATAGATAGTCTATCGTCCATCGTCTATCGTCGCGAGCAGCCTGTTCCGATTTATCGGAAAGCGAGCCAATAACCGCAGCTTTCAGGCGTATTTTTTGTTAGTTTCACAGAGGCCACACAGAGGGCCACCGAGAGCCGGTGAAATCGGTACTTGTATGTTACGCCCGAACAAGCAGTCGGGAAATTGCGAAGTGCACCATCTCAACATCGCAGCCAAAAGGCTGCGTCTCAACAAGGCCGCGCAAGCGGCCTATCAACATCGAGCGTAGCACGTCTCAACCATCAAATCTCGATTCCTCTTTGAAAAACGCTCAACGCTACACGCTCACCCCTCAACGATTTTCAACCTCATTGCTTTTCCAGTTCCGCGATGAGGGCTTCGTCGATTTCCTGCTGCGAGGCGCCCTTGCTGCGCAGCTCTTTGATGAGGCGGGCTTCGCGTTCGCGACGCTGGCGCAGTTGCTCGTAGTAGATGGCCATCTGGTCGTTGTGTAGCAGGCGCTTGATGGATCCGTCAGTGCCCAGGCGGATGGCCTTCAGCTTCTGGTAGTACAACTGCCGGTCGGTGTTTTTGTAGGGCGCGATTTCCTGCAGGTTGCGGTATTTGCGCAGCTGGATGCGGTACATCTCCTGTTGCTGGGCCGCGTCGAGCTTGTACAGAGCCGTCAGCTCGTCGGTGGCCTTGCGGGCTTTTTGCTCCAGATTGTCTTGCTGGGCAAAGCCCATCGTGCTGATGGCAAACAGAAGGGCAAGCATGCAGTATTTCATGTGGATGTGTTTTTTGACGATGGACGATGGACAATGGACAATGGATATTCAATTTCTATTCGAAAACCACTGCCAATCAACTGTAAACATTAAACACTAAACTATAAACTTCAAACAAAACCCCTCAACCATCGACAATGAGCCGGATGTCAGGGTTGGACGCATGAGGCCAAGTTAAGGCGAAATCCAAACACCCTTGCGGCACATGTGGCGCGGCGCCGTACTTTTGCCGGCCAAACGTAAGGCATTGGCCAAATTTTCAACGCACGCAGAATGGTCATCGTTGGCGACATCCTCATTCACGACGACGTGCTGTCGGAGTACTTCCTTTGCAAGCTCGATGCCTGCAAGGGGGCCTGCTGCTGGGAAGGCGACTGGGGCGCACCCCTCGAGACCGAAGAGCTGCATACGCTCGAAGCCATCTACCCGGAGTTGCAGCCTTTCCTCCGGCCCGAGGCCCGTGCCGTGATCGAAGACAAAGGCCTGTATGTCTGGTACGACGAGCCGAAGGAGTACGGCACGGCCCTCATGGACGATGGCGCCTGCGTCTTCCTGACCTTCGACGAGCGGGGCATTGCGCAGTGCGGCATCGAGCAGGCCTGGAAAGCGGGCGCCGTCGATTATCGCAAGCCCATCTCGTGCCACCTGTACCCGGTGCGCGTAAGCAAAAACGAGGACGTGGACTTCGAGGCACTCAACTACGACCGCTGGGACATCTGCAGCGAGGCGTGTCGGGCGGGCGCGAGTGAAAAGGTGCGCCTGTATCGCTTCGTCAGGGAGGCCCTGATCCGGAAATACGGCACCGAGTGGTACGAAGAGCTGGAGGCCGCAGCGGCCTATCTGGAGTACGAATGATGTATCGTTTTTCCGCCGCTTGCAAAATTTTGAGAAACACGGCCCACCGATTACCTTTGCGTGGCTTTTTTCGAATCAGCCTCGATGCGTAGCAATACACATTTTCGGATTGCTACTTTTTTTGTTTTAACCTTTGGCTATCAGTTTGTTGAAAATATTTTGACACACACTGTGGCAGCGTTTGGCGAAAGCCGGCCTGCCCCTGGCTACTCAAAACGATTGTGTACTTATGGCTCTTATCAGCAAAATCAGGAACAATAGCTGGCTGCTCGTCGTGCTGCTCGCACTCGGTCTGGGCGGCTTCGTGCTCATGGACATGGTGTCGGGCCAGCAGAGCGTCTTTGGCTCGGGCCGCACGCGCCTGGCCGACATCGACGGTCGCAAGGTGGACGTGAACGAGTTCAACCGCGTCGATCAGATACTGTACGGCAACTCGGGGGCCGACGTCTATGCCCGCCGCGACTACCTCTTCAATTTCTACGTGGAGGAGACGCTGCTGCAGGAAGAGGCCGAAGAGATCGGCCTGGGCGTGTCGAAAGAGGAGCTGGTGGACCTCCAGTTCGGCGTCAACCTCAGCCCCATCATCCAGCAGCGCTTCGTCAACCCCAACACCGGCCAGGTAGATCGCAACATCCTCAACCAGTACCGCACGGCCATCCAGAACGGCACGCTCGATCCGCAGCTGCGCCAGTTCTGGGCCATCCAGGAAAAGGAGATCATCACCGATGCGCTCAAGCGCAAGCTCACCACCATGCTCACCAAGGCCGTATACACGCCCAACTGGCTGCTCGAGATGATGGGCCAGGAGCAGGCGCAGAAGGTGGACTTCGCCTACGTGCAGGTGCCCTACGACGTGGTGGACAACAGCGAGGTGGCCCTCACCGACGAAGATTTCGAAAACTACCTCGAGGCCCACAAGGCCAAGTACTGGCAGGACGAGGAGACGCGTCGTGTGGCCTACGTGGCCTTCAACGTGGTGCCTACGCCCGAAGACTCGGCCAGCCTGCGCAAGACCATCGAAGACCTCATTCCGGCTTTCGCCGAAACGGAGGATGACAGCCTCTTCGTGGAGAACAACTACGGCTACATCGAGACCAACGTCAAGAAAGAGCAGCTGCCGCCCGTGATCGCCGACACGGTCTTCGTGGCCCCCGTCGGTTCGGTCATCGGCCCCTACATCGACCAGGGCGAATACCGCGCCGTGAAGATCCTCGACCGCAAGGTGATCCCCGACTCGGTGCGTGCCCGCCACATCCTCAAGCGCGTCAGTGCGCCCGAGCAGGTGGCCCAGGCCCAGCGCACCATCGACAGCCTCAAGAACCTCATCGAGACGGGGCAGGCCATCTTCGACTCGCTGGCCGTGGCCTTCAGCGACGACCCCTCCAACGCCGGCAAGGGCGGCGACCTGGGCTGGTTTGGCGAAGGCATGATGGTCAAGCCCTTCAACGACGCCTGCTTCTTCGAAGGCGAGCCCGGCAAGCTGATGGTGGTCTACACCCAGTTCGGCATCCACCTCGTCGAGGTGACCGACCGCAAGTTCATCAACAACACCCAGGCCGTCAAGCTGGCCTACATCACCCAGCCCATCGTGCCCAGCGAAGAGACGCAGAGCCGCGTGCGCAACGAAGCGCTCGACTTCGTGGAAAAATACCCCACGCTCGAGGCGCTGCGTGCCGCCGTGGCCGAGCGCCCCGACCTGACGCTCGAGGTGTCGCCCCCGCTCACGGCCAACGACTACAGCGTAGGGGCACTGGGCTCGGGCCCCGCCGCCCGCGAGATCGTGCGCTGGGCCTTTGGCTACGACCCCAACACGGGCGAGCCCGACGTGGGTGAGGTGTCGCCCAACATCTACACCTTCCAGCCCGAAGGGGCCTACTACGTCGACAAGTTCGTGGTGGCTGCCCTGCAGGCCGTACAGGAGCCCGGGCTGCCCAGCGTGGACTATATCCGCGACGAGATCGAGCCGCTCGTGCTCAACGAGAAGAAGGGCGCGCTCATCAGCGAGCAGATCAAGGGCAAGGAGCTGGAAGCCATCGCCGCCCAGTACGAGCTGAGCGTCGATACGGCACAGAACGTCACCTTCGCCTCGGCGGTCATCCCCGGCATCGGCACCGAGCCGCGCGTGCTGGGGTGGGCCTTCGTGCTCGACCAGGGCCAGCAGTCCGATCCCATCGCCGGCAACAACGGCGTGTACGTCATCGAGATTACCTTCAAGCCGGCACCCACGCCGCCGGCCAACCTGGCCATCTTCCGCCAGACGGCTGCCCTCAGCGCCCGCTCGCAGATCCAGGCACGCGTCATGGATGCGCTCAAGGAGCTGGCCGACATCGAAGACTATCGCGCCAAGTTCTTCTGATTTTGCGCGCAACAAGCCATACGGAGGGGACAGACCGCAGGGTGTGTCCCCTCTGTTTTTCAAAAAAATGGAACCTACTTTGGCTGGTTATCAGACAAGTGCTATTTTTGCGAGCCTTTTTGGAAAACCAGACGAATTCCTGTAAAAATAAAGAGACATGCAAGTAGTGGCCTTCAAGGGTACGCCCCGTGAAAAGACCGGCACCAAAGCTGCAAAAGACTACCGCCGTGCGGGCGCGATTCCGGCAGTGATCTACGGCGCCGAGGGCGAGCCCGTTCATTTTACGACCAATTGGAATGATGTCAAGTCGTTGATTTACACGCCCGATTTCAAGCTGGCCGAAATCGAAGTGGACGGCAAGACCTACAAGTGCTTCGTCAAGGAAGTGCAGTTCCATCCCGTCAAGGAGACGATCCAGCACATCGACTTCCAGATGCTGGTGCCGGGCCGCAAGATCAAGGTGGAGGTGCCTGTGCGCTTCACGGGTACGGCCCCCGGGGTGCGTGCCGGTGGCAAGCTCATCCAGAAGGTGCGCCGCGTGAAGATCCGCACCACGCCCGAACACCTGGTCAGCGAAGTGACGGTGGACATTTCCAACCTCAACCTCGGCCAGTCGGTACGTGTGCGCGATATCGATGGCCTGGAAGGCATCGAGATCCTCAACGCGCCGGGCATCCCGCTCGCCACGATCGAGATCCCGCGTGCGCTGCGTAGTGCCGCTTCGAAGGCCGAAGAGGCTGCCAAGAAGAAGTAATTCCCCCTTTCGGGAAAAATCGACAAGGAGAGGGTTGTCCTTCACGGGCAACCCTTTCTGCGTTGTGGTGCTGAGGGCGGCGAAGAGAGGGAGAGACGTTTGCGAGCCTTTCCGAAGGCTCGTAAACGTTGGGGGATGTTTTGCGAGACAGAGTGATTGAGTGGGACGTGAAGAGAGAGGAGGGAAAAACGTTGCGGAACGTGGCGTCGTTGCGCGAGGCGCTCAACGCTCAACCATTTTTTGCAGGGAACTCGGTCCTTGGTTGCTCAATAACCGCAGCTTTCAGGCGCAGCATGACGCAGCCAAAACGCAGCTTTTTCTGGTTGAGGGTTGAGCGTGTAGCGTTGAGGGTTGGTTTCGCGTCGCACCTGCACGCAACGCTTTTTCAAATCTCAACATCGCGGCGTAGCCGCGTATCAACAGGCCGCGCAGCGGCGTATCAACATCGAGCAGCCTGTCCCGATTATCGGGGCAGCGAGTCTCAACCGTCGATTCCTCGATTCCTCGGTTCTTCAAATCCTCTCTTTGTAAATGCCCGGGATTACCCATTCGACCCTTGACATCGGTTTTTTCCCAAATCACTTTGCTTTGGGTATATATCTTGGCCCTATGAAAAGTTTGCGCATCACCACCGTACAGGCACCCCTCGAATGGGAGGCCCCGGAAGCCAACCGCTCCGCTTTCGCAAAATGGCTGGCCCCGCTTGCCGGCAAGACCGATCTGGTCATTCTGCCCGAGATGTGGACCACCGGCTTCACCATGAACGCCGCCGCCGTGGCCGAGCCCATGGATGGCCCCTCGGTCGGGTGGATGCGGCAACAGGCCGCCCGCCTCGATGCCGTCGTTACGGGTAGCCTCGTCATCGAAGAAGGGGGGCGCTACTACAACCGCCTCATCTGGATGCCGCCCGATGGCCAGCTGCAGTATTACGACAAGCGGCACCTCTTCACCCTGGCAGGCGAACACCGGGTCTATACGGCCGGCACCCGCCGCCTCGTCGTCGAGTGGCGGGGCTGGCGCATCTGTCCTCTCATCTGCTACGACCTGCGCTTTCCCGTCTGGAGCCGCAACACCGAAGACTTCGACCTGCTCGTGTACGTGGCCAACTGGCCCGAGCCGCGCCGCCGGCACTGGCAGCAACTGCTCATCGCGCGCGCCATCGAAAACCAGTGCTTCGTGGCGGGCGTCAACCGCGTCGGGCTCGACCCCAACGGGCACGAATATTCGGGCGACACCACCATCGTCGATTATCGCGGCGAGGTGGAGCACCACGTCGAAGAGGTGGAAGACGTCTTTACCCTCTCGCTCGATCGCGAAGACATGCTGCACTATCGCCAGCGCTTCAACTTCCTGGCCGACCGGGACCGCTTCACCCTCGAGCCCTGAGCAGGGGCAGGGCATGAGTCGTCATTGGTGCAAACTGTGTGGAAAGTTCCGCCTCCTCCAATCTATTGTGTGCGCATTGGGGTTGACTGACCACATTGAATGAACTCATGCCTATGTCTGCTCGTCTATTGCTGCTTTGGATGGTTGCCCTTGTGGGGGGCGGCTGTGGACCTTTCGTTTCCGTTCCAATGGATTCCGACGCTCACGGCAAGGAAGTGCCCTCAAAACGCAGTGAATTGGTCGGCTATGCGCGCAGCCTGGTGGGCAAGCCCTATCGGCCTGCGGGTACCGACCCGGCCAAGGGCTTCGACTGCTCGGGCCTGGTGCAGCACGTGTACGCGCGCTACGGTATCGAGCTGCCCCGCGTGTCGGCCGATCAGGCCACACGCGGCACACGCGTACCCCAGTCGGAGGTGCGCCCTGCCGACCTGGTGGCCTTCCGCCGTACGGCCGGCGGTCGCGTCTTTCACGTGGGCATCGTCAGCGCCGTCGATGCGCGCGGCATTCATATGATCCACGCATCCAGCTCGCGCGGCGTGGTCGAAGAAGTAATCGGGGAATCGTCCTACTGGCACGGCAAGCTGGCCGAGTTTCGGAATGTGATGAACCGGTAGCACGCGCCCTGCAGTGGTGCCTGATGGTGAAGGATTTTTGGGGCTGTCTCGCGCAAAGACGTAACAGATCAGAGTGCAACGTTTTTATACATCTCAACATCGCCGCGGTAGCGGCGTCTCAACAGGCGGGGCAGCGGCTATCAACATCGAACGGTAGCGAGTCTCAACCGTCGCTTCCTCAGATCCTCCCTGAAACCCTCGACGCTACCCGCTCAACATTCAGTTTGTTTCTCCCAACCCACTGTATCTGGAGTGATATGTGTCAATCAGCACAGGCCATGCTCGTGCCAATTGCTTAATTTCGCAGCCCTTGCGACAAACACCTGTTTTTTTCAGACAAACCAACGAGCCATGATCAACCTGATACTTTTCGGCCCTCCCGGCTCGGGCAAGGGCACCCAGGCAGCCAAGCTGGTAGAACGCTATGGTTTGGTACATATCTCCACGGGCGATCTGTTCCGCTACGAGATGAGCAACAACACGCCGCTGGGGCAGGAAGCCAAGCGCTACATCGAGGCCGGTGAGCTGGTGCCCGACGAGGTGACCATCGGCATGCTGCGCAACAAGGTCGAGGCACACCCCGACGCCAGGGGGTTCATCTTCGACGGCTTCCCGCGCACCGTGGCCCAGGCTGAAGCCCTCGACAAGCTGCTGGCAGAAAAAGGCACCGAGGTGAGCGCGCTCATCGCCCTCGACGTGGATGACGAAGAGATCGTCAAGCGCATCCTCAAGCGCGGCGAGACGAGCGGCCGCCCCGATGACAACGACGAAAGCATCATCCGCAAGCGCATCGAGGTGTACAAGAAGGAGACGGCACCCGTCTTTGCCTACTATGCCGAAAAAGGAAAGGCGCACAAGGTGCACGGCATCGGCAGCATCGAAGAAATTTTCGGGCGGCTGTGCGCCCTCATCGACCAGTTGGTCGAAGCCTGAACGACGAGGAAGCGTTTGCCGTAAGGCAAACACCCTGAATGCCATTGCATCGTGCGGTGTGATGGCATTTTTGTTCCTGTACGGCGCTGCTCAACGAACATGTGCCTGACGGCGTTGTCATGAAGCATTTGGCCCGCAGGCATTTTGCCTTTCGGCAAAAGAGACCCGGAGCATGCGCAAAAAAGCAAACGAGAGATGGCCCAGCAGAACTTCGTGGATTACGTGAAAATATGTTGCCGCTCGGGCAAGGGCGGCGCCGGTTCGGTGCACTTCCACCGCTCGCGCCGCAACCCCAAGGGCGGCCCCGACGGCGGTGACGGCGGCCGGGGTGGTCACATCATCCTGCGCGGCAACCGCAACATGTGGACGCTGCTCCACCTCAAGTACCGCAAGCACGTCATCGCCGGTCATGGCGAGCCCGGCCGCGGCAACAACATGCACGGCGCCAACGGCGAGGACGTCATCCTCGACGTGCCGCTGGGCACCGTGGCCCGCGATGCCGAGACGGGCGAAGTGCACTTCGAAATCACCGAAGACGGCGAAGAGCGCATCCTCGTGCCGGGCGGTCGGGGCGGGCTGGGCAACAGCCACTTCAAGTCGCCTACCAACCAGGCGCCCATGTATGCCCAGCCCGGCGAGCCGGGCCGTGAAGAGTGGAAAATCCTCGAACTCAAGCTGCTGGCCGACGTGGGGCTGGTGGGCTTCCCCAATGCCGGCAAGTCCACCCTGCTGTCGGCCGTATCGGCTGCCCGGCCCGAAATCGCCAACTATCCGTTCACCACGCTCACGCCCAACCTCGGCATGGTGCGCTACCGCGACATGCGCTCCTTCGTCATGGCCGACATCCCGGGCATCATCGAGGGGGCCCATGCCGGCAAGGGGCTCGGCCATCGCTTCCTGCGCCACATCGAGCGCAACGCCACCCTCCTGTTCACCATCCCCTGCGACACCGAAAGCATCCGCAAGGAGTACGAGGTGCTGCTGCGCGAGCTGGAGCTGTACAGCCCCGAGCTGCTCGACAAGCCCCGCGTGCTGGCCATCACCAAGGCCGACCTCATCGACGAGGAGCTGGAGCAAATGCTGCGCGCCGAGCTGCCCGAAGGAGTGCCGGCCATCTTCATCTCGGCCGTGACCGGCAAAAACATCGAGCAGCTCAAGGATCTGCTGTGGAAGGTGATGAATGAGTAGATCCTGG
>CAYNYN010000070.1:0-13225 GCA_964401445.1 uncultured Saprospiraceae bacterium
AAAAAACTACCCCTGCTTCACCCCCTCTTCGCACGGCACCGGACTGTCGCTTTCCTTTTTGGCGGCAGCCTGTTGGGCCAGCACGCGCTTGTAGTCGCGCGGCATCACCTGAACGAACAGCGCCTTGTGCCGGTCCCAGTCGTTGAGCACTTCGAGGGCGCGCATGCTGCCCGTGTGGCGGAAGTGGTCGCGCAGCAGGCGGCGCACCTCTTCGAGCTGTGCTTCGGAAGGCGTTTCCAGATCGACCATGGCGCGATTGAGGCGCCGGGCAAACTGGCCATCGGCATCGTACACCCAGGCGATGCCGCCGCTCATGCCCGCGGCGAAGTTGCGGCCCGTGGGTCCGAGCACCACCACACGGCCCCCCGTCATGTACTCGCAGCCGTGGTCGCCCACGCCCTCGACGACGGCATGCACGCCGCTGTTGCGCACGGCGAAGCGCTCGCCCGCCATGCCGCGGATGAAGGCCTTGCCCGAGGTGGCGCCGTACAGGGCCACGTTGCCGATGATGATCTGCTCGTGTGCCTCGAAGCGGGCCTTGCGGTCGGGCACGACGGCCAGCGTGGCGCCCGACAGGCCCTTGCCGAAGTAGTCGTTGGCCTCGCCTTCGAGCAGGAAGTAGATGCCTTTTGCCGCAAAGGCGCCGAAGCTCTGGCCTGCCGAGCCGCGAAAACGGATGCGGATGGTCTCATCGGGCAGGCCGCGGCTGCCGTAGCGCTTCGAGATCTCGTACGACAGCATGGCGCCCGTGGCGCGGTCGGTGTTGCGGATGGGCAGGGTCGTCTCGACGGGCTGGCCGTGATCCAGTGCCGGGCGGGCGTGCTCGATCAGCTTGCGGTCGAGCACCTTGTCGAGGCCGTGGTCCTGCGCTTCCTGCTGGTACTGGGCTACCGACTCGTCCACCGGCTCCTTGTAGAGGATGGGGCTGAGGTCGAGCCCCCGGTACTTCCAGTGTCCCAGCTCGGGCCGCAGCTTGAGCATCTCGACACGGCCCACCATCTCGTCGACGGTGCGGAAGCCCAGCTCGGCCATGATGAGGCGCAGGTCTTCGGCCAGGAAGGTGAAAAAGTTGATCACGTGCTCGGGCTTGCCGGCGAAGCGCTTGCGCAGCTCGGGATCCTGGGTGGCGATGCCTACCGGGCAGGTGTTCAGGTGACACTTGCGCATCATGATGCAGCCTTCGGCGACGAGCGCGCCGGTGGCGATACCCCACTCCTCGGCCCCCAGCATGGTGGCGATGGCCAGGTCGCGCCCCGTGAGGATCTTGCCGTCGGTCTGCAGCACGACGCGGCCCCGCAGCCTGTTGCGCACCAGCGTCTGATGCGTCTCGGCCAGCCCCAGCTCCCAAGGCAGGCCGGCATGACGGATCGAGCTGAGGGGCGAGGCGCCCGTGCCGCCGTCGTGGCCCGAAATGAGGATGGCGTCGGCCTTGGCCTTGGCCACGCCCGAGGCGATGATGCCCACGCCCGCCTTCGACACCAGCTTGACGTTGATGCGCGCCTGCGGGTTGGCGTTCTTGAGGTCGAAGATGAGCTGGGCGAGGTCTTCGATGCTGTAGATGTCGTGGTGCGGCGGCGGCGAGATGAGGCCCACGCCGGGCGTCGAGTGGCGCACGCGGGCGATCCAGGCATCCACCTTGTGGCCGGGCAGCTGACCGCCCTCGCCGGGCTTGGCGCCCTGGGCCATCTTGATCTGTATCTCGTCGGCATTGGCCAGGTAGTGGCTGGTGACGCCAAAGCGGCCCGAGGCCACCTGCTTGATGGCCGAGCGCTCCCAGTCGCCGTCGGGGCGGCGCGTGAAGCGGATCTCGTCTTCGCCGCCCTCGCCGCTGTTGCTTTTGGCGCCCAGCCGGTTCATGGCGATGGCCAGCGTGCTGTGGGCCTCGTGCGAGATGGAACCGAACGACATGGCGCCGGTGGCAAACCGCCGCACGATGGCGCTGGCCGGCTCCACCTCTTCGAGCGGCACGGGCCTGCCCTTGCGGAATGCCAGCAGCCCGCGCAGCGTCATGGCCTGACGCTGCTGGTCGTTGACCAGGTCGGCATACTGCCGGAAGTAGTCGAAGCGGCCCTGGCGAACGGCTTTCTGCAGCAGGTGCACGCTGCGCGGGTTGAGCAGGTGCGCCTCGCCGCGGCGCTTCCACTGCCACACGCCCGCATCTTCGAGCAGCTCGGCATCGGGTCGGCTGCGCTCGGGCCATGCCTGGCGGTGCCGCGCCAGCACCTCGCGGGCGATGTCGTCGAACGCCAGGCCCTCGATGCGCGAGACGGTGCCGCGGAAACACCGGTCCACCACCTCGCGGCTCAGCCCTACGATCTCGAAGATCTGCGCACCGTGGTAAGACTGCAGCGTGGAGATACCGATTTTGGACATGATCTTGAGCAAGCCCGAGCCCACAGCCTGGTGGTACTGCGCCCGCAGCTGCTCCCAGCCCGGCCGTTGGGGGCCCTCGTCGCGGGGTGCCTGCGTGCCTTCCTGCTTTCTGGTCATTTGCGTCGTTTTTGACTGATGGTCAAACCATTGCATGCGACGCCCACGGCGCCGCTCCTGAAGCGATCTGGTCTTGTCTGGCTGAAATCTGGCTGGCTTTGGCAGGGCTCGTTTTTGCGAAAGCAATGCAAAATACACCCTGAGCACAGGGCCATGCACACCGAGATGGGCGGGGGAATACAATTTTCAAGAAGGAGAGAAGGAGGGACTGAGAGAAAGGGTGAGGAGAGCTGGAGGAACCAAGGCCTGATGGTTGAGACCGGGCTACGCCCGGATGTTGATACGCCGCCTTTGGCGGCGATGTTGAGACTCGGCCTTCGGCCTCGATGTTGAGATGGGGGATTCGCAATTTCTGATGCTGCAAAAAGTCGATGGACGATGGACGATGGACGATAGACGATAGACGATGGATACCCAAGCTTTATTCATAACAACGTTGGAAATCAAGTTTAAACACTAAACTTTAAACTTTAAACTCAACACTCAACCCTCAACCACTTTTTTCAGGGGACTCATGGTTGAGATTCCGATTTCATCGGAACAGGCTCCCCTATAAATCGGAACAGGCTGCTCCCGACAATGGACGATGGAGATATTTCGTCCTCACAGCCTGTTCGCGATGCTCAGGACAGGCTCCGAGTATTGGGACGTCACGCGTTACGTTGTTACGTCGTCACGCTATCACCCTCAACCCCTTTTTCAGGGCCTCAGTGATGGGCAGAAAACAAAAGGGAGCCCACATGCAGTGCGCTCCCTTTACAAACAGCGAAATGATAAGTCTTGCGTTTCGGCTCAGCCTTTGGCCGCAGCGTGGTTGTTGCCGTTGACGAGGCTGCTGACCAACAGCGAGATCTCGTTGTTGAGCACTTCGATGAAGCCCCCTTCGATACGGAAGGTGTATTGCTGCCCGGGCTCTTCCACTTCCACGATCTCACCTGATTCCTCATCGAACACCTGGTGCACGCCGCTGGCAGCGACGAGCGTCACGGTGCCGCTGTCGAGGGCCGACACGATGGGCGCGTGGTTTTTCAGCACCTGAAACTGGCCCATCACACCGGGCACCTTGACCGAAACCACATTGCCCTGGAAGATCACCTTGTCGGGCGTCAGCATCGTAATTTTCATCTCCTGGTCTTTGTCGTAAGGATCAACAATCATGGCTTGGCATTACAGGCCCGGGAGCAGCCCCACCTGGGCACTGCTCCCGGAAACCCGGGTTTATGCCTTGGCTTCCGCCAGCATTTTCTCGCCGGCTTCGATCACCTCGTCGATGGTACCCTTGAGGTGGAAGGCTGCTTCGGGATACTGGTCCATCTCGCCATCGAGGATCATGTTGAAGCCGCGGATGGTCTCTTCGATGGGTACCAGCACACCGGGCAGACCGGTGAAGGCCTCGGCCACGTGGAAGGGCTGCGAGAGGAAGCGCTGCACGCGGCGGGCGCGGTGTACGACCAGCTTGTCCTCTTCGCTGAGTTCTTCCATACCGAGGATGGCGATGATGTCGAGCAGTTCGTTGTAGCGCTGCAGGATGTTCTTCACGCGCTGAGCGCAGTTGTAGTGCTCTTCGCCGATGATCATGGGGTCGAGGATGCGGCTCGACGAGTCGAGCGGATCCACGGCCGGGTAGATACCCTGGGCGGCCAGCTTACGGCTCAATACCGTGGTGGCGTCGAGGTGGGCGAAGGTGGTAGCCGGTGCGGGGTCGGTAAGGTCGTCGGCAGGGACGTATACGGCCTGTACCGAGGTGATCGAACCGCGCTTGGTCGAGGTGATGCGCTCCTGCATCAGACCCATCTCGGTGGCCAGCGTCGGCTGGTAACCCACGGCCGACGGCATGCGGCCCAGCAGGGCCGACACCTCCGAACCTGCCTGCGTGAAGCGGAAGATGTTGTCGATGAAGAACAGGATGTCGCGACCGCCGGTGGGATCGTTGAGGTCGCCATCGCGGTAGTACTCGGCAATGGTCAGACCCGACAGGGCCACGCGCGCGCGGGCACCCGGCGGCTCGTTCATCTGACCGAACACCAGCGTGGCCTGCGACTGCGCCAGCTCGTTCATATCTACTTTCGAGAGGTCCCAGCCGCCGGCTTCCATCGTCTTCTTGAACTCCTCGCCGTACTTGATTACGTTGGCTTCGATCATCTCGCGCAGCAGGTCGTTGCCCTCGCGCGTACGCTCACCCACGCCAGCGAACACCGAGATACCCTCGTAGCGCTTGGCGATGTTGTTGATGAGCTCCATGATGATCACGGTCTTGCCTACACCGGCACCGCCGAACAGACCGATCTTGCCACCTTTCATATAGGGCTCGATCAGGTCGATCACCTTGATACCCGTATAGAGCACCTCCTTCTGGGTCGAGAGGTCTTCGTAGCGGGGCGGCTTGGCGTGGATGGGGCGTGCATCTTCGCCTTTTTCTACGGGGCCGATGCCGTCGATGGCTTCGCCCACCACGTTGAACAGACGACCGCGGATCTTCTCACCTACCGGCATCGAGATCGGGCGGCCGGTGTCCACCACCTCCATACCGCGCGTCAGACCGTCGGTCGAGTCCATGGCGATGGTACGCACGCTGTCTTCACCGAGGTGCTGCTGCACCTCCAGCACGAGCGTCTCGCCATTTTCACGCTTGATCTCCAGGGCGTTGAGAATTTCCGGCAGCTTGTTACCCTCGCCGGCAAAGCTCACGTCCACGACGGGGCCGATGACTTGCTTGATATGACCGATGTTCGCCATTCTTATGTATTTAAGTTTTGAATTTGTCGTCTCTTCCACGGGCGGAAAATGCCCCCGCCCCGAAAAACGGTGCAAAGGTACACGAATCGGCAGGATTTCCAACTGCGCCCTGACTGATTTTCAAGCTGCTTCCGAAAAGTTTTCCACATGGCCGCACGAGCGGAAAACCTCTGCGGCAGGGGCACCGGCAGCAAGGCAGGTTCATCGTATCGGAGCACACACAGTCCTCATGCCCCGGTGACGGAAATCACCGTCGGCTGTCTGCCTGATGCAAAATGGCGGGGTACTCAGAACACGTGGCGCTCGGCATGGTAGGACGAGCGCACCAGCGGCGCACTCTCGACGTACTTGAAGCCCTTGGCCAGGCCCACCTCGCGGTATTCTTCGAACACGTCGGGATGGACGTACTCGACCACTTCGAGGTGCATGCGCGTGGGCTGCAGGTACTGACCGATGGTGAGGATGTCGCAGCCGTGCTCCAACAGGTCGTCCATCAACTTGAAGACCTCTTCTTTGGTCTCGCCCAGGCCGACCATGATGCCCGACTTGGTGCGCTTGCCGAACTCCTTGGTGCGCCGGATCTGCTCGAGGCTGCGCGCGTACTTGGCCTGCGGGCGCACCTTGCGGTAGAGGCGCTCCACCGTCTCCATGTTGTGCGACACGACCTCCTGGCCGGCGCTGATCATGCGCTCGAGGGCCCACCACGTGCCGCGCACGTCGGGGATGAGCGTCTCGATCGTCGTTTCGGGCGACAGCTCCTTGGTCAGGCGCACGGTCTGGTACCAGATCTCGGCGCCGCGGTCTTTCAGCTCGTCGCGGTTGACGGAGGTGATGACGGCGTGCTTGACACCCATGAGCTTGATGGCCTCGGCCACGCGGCGCGGCTCATCTTCGTCGTACTCGGGCGGGCGTCCTGTCTTCACGGCGCAGAACGAGCACGAACGCGTGCAGGTGTTGCCCAGGATCATGAAGGTGGCGGTGCCGGCGCCCCAGCACTCGCCCATGTTGGGGCAGTTGCCGCTCTGGCAAATGGTATGCAGGTTGTACTTGTCCACCAGGGCGCGCACCTTCTTGTACTCGGGCCCGATGGGCAGCTTGACGCGCAGCCAGTCGGGCTTGCGGCGCCGCGGCTCCTTGCGTTCAACGACAGGCAGTTCGATCATTGGAAAAATCTTCGGGGCTTGAAAAAAGGGCTTCATCGGTGCGAAGCCGTTACCATCTCTTGCCGAACTGCAAAGTTAGGAAAAGGTTGATGAAGAGGTTGCCGTTCTCCACCTCGGGCAGCTCGACCATGAGGGGCACCTCGCGGAAGAAGAAGTCGACCATCAGGCCGGCCTCGACGGCCTTGACGAACTCGTCGAACGCGCCCCAGTCGAAGTGCAGGGCGCCGCGCGCGTGGATGCCGGGCACCAGCGACAGCTCGTCGAGGCCCTTGGTCCAGCCCGATGAGCCGTAGATGCGCGTGTGGTCGAGGAAGAGGTTGGCCGTCTCGGGCGTGTACTTGATGGTGATGGGCGTGGGCAGCGCGCCCCCCTCGTAGCTGAACACCTCGAGGTAGTAGGGCTTGAGCAGACCCAGCGTGGGTCCCGCCTCCCAGGTGAAGCCCATGGCCGCGCCTTTCTTTTTGGCTTTCTCGCTGTAGTAGCGCTTCATGCCATAGCTGGCGCGCAGCACGAACAGGTTGTTTTGCTTGCCGTAGATGAACGCGCGCGACACCTTGCCGTTGAGGCGGCTCGGATAGTCGAGGCTCGAGCGCGTCTCCTTCTCGTGTTTCAGCTCGCCGATTTCGAAATGCCAGTAGGGCGTCAGGTAGTAGGTCTTGAGGCGGCCCAGCGTCAGCCCCACGGCCCAGCCGTCTTCGTGCAGGCGCACGCTGCCGGCCGCCTCGCGCAGGTAGATGATCCCTTTGCGCGTCTCGTCGGCGGGGCGCGGCTGCAGCACCGTTTGCGCGCCCAGCAGCGTGCAGACACTCATCGCGATGGCAAGCAAAACATATCTCATGCGCAGGCAATTTCCGGGTTGTACCAAAAAGACAGTCGGGCAGGCATCTGGTTCATCGCAGGACGGGCCACGGGGCAAATTCCCGCAGATAGCCCTCCAAATTACGGGTTTAGACATCAAACAAGCAAAAAAGCAGCGGCCGAAGCCACTGCTTTCCTTCCAATTTTTACGCCAGCAAGACAAACGGCCTATTCGGTGCGCACGAGCTTGCGCACGACGGTGGCGCCGTCCGTCTCGAGCCGCAACAGGTACACCCCGGCGGCCGGCACCGTCTGCCCGTCGAGGCGCCACTCGTGGCGCCCTGGCCCGAGGCGACCCGCGTACTGCCACAGCACGCGCCCCGACAGGTCGGCGAGCGTCAGCCGCACGTCTTCGTTTTGCGCAAGCTGGCAGTAGATGCGCGTCTGTCCGGCAAAGGGGTTGGGCACGCTCCCCACGGCCACGGCAGCCCCTTCATCGCCGGTGTCGAGCACCAGCGCCAGCGGCGTGCCGTCGGGACGCCAGGCGCGCGAGGGCGTCAGAGCATCGCTGAGCCGGCAGGCGTCGGCCAGCGCCACGTCGCGGCGCGCGCGGAAGGTGAGGCGGGCCAGCACGCCACCCTCGCGGGCCGGCGCACTCGGCGCATCCCAGCTGGCCGTGATGCGCCCTTCGCCGCTCCACCGCAGGCCGAAGTTGGCCATGGAGGCAATATTCCCGGGCTCGAAGTCGAGCAGCTCCAGCGCCCCCGCATCCCACTCGAAGGTGAACTGGGCGGCAGCCAGCTCATCTGCCTCGTCGAGCAGCCATTGTACTTCTACCGTTTCGCCTTTCGGCAAATGGGGCCCGGCGGTGCTGGCTATGCGCAGCGGCGTCCACCCTTCGGTGCGGTCCTCGGCGGCCATCAGGCTGTTGGTGACGGCCGAGCCGTTGAGGTCGCCCACCTTGATGGCCACGAAGTCGGATGCCATCTGGTCGGCATCGAGGTTGTTCCAGTTGATGACCTCGGGGAAAGGCTCGGCAAAGGGGTTGGCCGGATCGGGGAAGGCGTAGTCGGCCGGCACGAAGCGCCACGAACTGTTGTTGCTGAAGGTGGGCACGGTGTGGAGGATGAGCTGGCGCAGCTCCAGCATGTCGCTCACCGAGATGTGGCCCGAGCCGTCCACGTCGGCCGCGATGAGCTTGTAGGGCGAGCCGAGCGGCTGTACCTGCTGGATGTGGCGGCCCATCAGCACGAGGTCGTAGGTGGTCACGCCGTTGAGCGGGTCGGCGTCGAGCCCGGGCGTCACGGTGTAGTCGTGGCCGGCCATCATGTCGGCAAACATGTAGTGGCCGTTGGCGTCGGTGGTCTGCACGAACAGGTCGTTGCCGCTCAGCTCGACCACCACGTCCTCGACCATCTCGCCCTCCTCGTTGCCGATGGCACCGCCGATGGCGATGAGCGGCACGCCGCAGGCGTTCATGTTGTCCTGCACCACGATGATGGTCTCGCAGTAGTCCTGGTTGCCGGCCTCGTCGGTAGCCCACACCTGCACCTGCTGACTGCCGAGCTGGTCGCACGTGAAGGTGCGCACCGTGTCGTCGGTATCGGGCGAGAAGCTGAATACCAGGGCGTCGGCAGCCGAGCAGTTGTCAGAGGCATCGGCCACGAGCATCGATACGGGCACGCTCACCTGCCCATCCTGCATCAGCTCGACGGCCACGCCGCTGGCGCACACGGGCGACGGCTTCTTGCAGTCTTCGATGAGGAAGTAGAACGAGCAGGTGGTGCTGTTGCCGCAGCCGTCGGTGGCCGTATAGGTGATGCGATGGTTGCCGAGCGGATAGGGATTCATGAAGTTCTGACCGCTGCCCGCATCGTCGGTCGTGCCGTCGGCGAACAGGTCCACCTCCCAGCTCAGGGCGACGAGCGAGTCGGGCGTACAGCCGTCGGTCACCACCACGCTCAGATCGACGCCGATGTCGCTGCAGTCGGGCTTGAAGTTGCAGAAGGTGCGGTCGGTGCAGCCGGTGAGCACGGGCGGCTCGTCGTCGTGCACCTTGATGACCTGGGTGTGCGACCAGAAGCCCGGGCTGTCGGGGTCGTTGGGGTCGTACTGGCACCAGTCGATGACGAACCAGGTGCGCAGCACCTTGAGGCAGGCGTCGCTCGTGGTGCCCAGCACCACGTCGTTCATGCCGGTCATGAGCTGGCGGCAGGCCGTCGAGGGCGGCACCTGGGGCGTGCCCGTCGTGGCGGGGTCGATGTCGGCGCCGCAGCCGCTGACGGTCACGTCGGCGGGCCAGACGATGCCGCTGCCGTCGTAGGGCGCCGTGTTTTCGAGGGTGATGGTCTGGATGCAGCTCACCTCGTTGCCGTCCATGTCGGTGACGGTCCAGGTGCGCGCGATGACGCCCTCACCGCAGTCGATGTTGCCGCTGTCGGCAAACGTCACCTCCAGGCTCGAGCAGTTGTCGATGGCGTAGCCGTCGTTGGGACCCACCAGCGCGGCATCGGTCTCGACGCGGCCCGTCAGGTCGAGGTCGAGGAAGTCGCCGCCGCAGGCGATGGTCAGGTCGGGCGGGCAGGTGAGCGCCGGCGGCAGCTTGTCCTGCACCTCGACCGTCACCATGCACTCGTTGTAGTTGCCGTGGCAGTCCCACACGCGCATCACCACCGTGTGCTGCTGCTCCAGGTCGGCACAGCAGAAGGTGACGCTGGGCCCGAAGGCGGTGTTTGCCGGAAGGCCGCAGTTATCGTCCATGCGGCGCACCTCGAAGTGCGAGATGCAGCAGTTGTCCAGCGAGCCGTCGTCGATGGTCTGCGCCATCAGCTCGCCCGTGCCATCGCTGTTGAGGCTCACCACGGTAAAATCGTCGCACACGGCCACGGGCTCGTCGTCGTCCACCACCACGACGACCACCTGGCGCGTGCCGGTGTTGTCGCAGGCGTCGGTAGCGAGGTAGGTGACCGTATGGGTGCCCACCTCCAGCCCCGGCGCCGGCACCTGACCGCCGTTGCCGTCGATGATGCCCGCGGGTGTGAGCACCTGCACCGTCACGTCGGAGCAGTCGGTGATGGCGGCGGGCGGCAGCACGGGCTGGGCGCTGCAGGTCGTGGATTGGGTACCCACCGTCAGCGTGTCGGGCAGGTCGAGGGCGGGCGGCGTGGTGTCCATGAGCTTGATGACCTGGGTGCACGTCCAGGGGTTGTCGGGCGTGCCGATGGGCTGGCACCAGTCGTACACCTTCCAGGTGCGGATGATCTTCATGCCCGGGCCGCACAGCGGGATGACCACATCGCTGTAGGTGGCGGCCAGGTCGCACAGCGGTTCGCCCGGACGGACGGGATACCCCACGCCATCGATGACGATTTCGGGGTACCCCGTCACGGAAGGATCATACGAGACGTTAGTAGCATTCGGGTCGCACTCGATGGTCAGGTTGTCCGGGCATGTGATCGTGGAATTCAGCAGCGACAACGGCTCGACGACGATGACCTGCACGCAGGTGTCGGCAAAGCCGTTGTTGTCGCGGGCGATCCAGGTGCGGTGGATGATTTTGGCGAAAGCCGAATCGCAGTCGAAGGTGGTGGTCTGGTCGAAAAACAGGACGCTGGCCACGCCCGAGCAGTCGGTGAAGGTGGGCGCGGGCGCGTCGCCGCCGGCCGTGGTGGGAGCGGGGTCGTGCACGCAGGCGAGCGTCACGGTGTCGCAGCCGCTGATGGCGGGCGGCTGCTTGTCCTCGACGAGGATGGTGCCCCAGCACATGTTGCCCGTGGCCGGGTCGGTGACGCTGACGACGAAGGTCTGCCCCACCTCGTCGGCCGTGACCCAGGGGCCGGGCAGCCCCTCGATCTCGACCAGGTAGTTGTCGTAGCAGCGGTAGTCGGTGCCCTCGAGCATCATGTCGGCCGTCACCTGCATGTGGCAGTCGGCGCCGATGCTGAGGTTGAGGTGGTCGTTGCAGGCCAGCACGTCGGAGGCGGGCTGGTGCTCGAGCACGGTGACGGTGAAGGCGCAGCTCGCCTGGTTGAAGCCGTCGTCGGCAGTGAAGCTGAGCAGGTGCACGCCGATGGGGAAAGCGCTGCCGCTGGCCAGCCCCGTGCCATCCGTTTGCGAAAGCGTATAGGTGCAGTTGTCGCTGGCCGTCACGTCAAAGGTGTAAGTCATTGCACATTCGCCCGGGCCCAGCTGGAAGGTGGTGTCGGCAGGGCAGCTGATCTGTGGCGGCACGGTGTCGGTGACGGTGACGACGGTGGTGCACGCAGCGGCGTTGCCGAGGCTGTCGGTCACGGTGAGCGTGATGGCGTGGGGGCCGGTGTCGGCGCAGGTGAAGGTCGTTTGCGAAAGCGTGCGGCTGGCGATGCCGCAGTAGTCGGCATGGCTGCCCGCGTCGATGTCGTCGGGCGTGAGCGTGGCCTCGTTGGCAGGGCCCAGCGGCAGCTCGAAGTCGGGCACGCACAGGGCGGTGGGCGTGGGGCCCCACGCCAGGTCGGGCGAGGTGAAGCCGTTGTCCTGCGTCACTTCGACCACGGCGCCGGGCGGAATGACGAACAGGATGCCGTCGTTGGTGAAGGTGCCGCCGCCGCTGTTGAGCAGGCTGCTGCCCGGCTCGGCGATGAAGGTGGCACACGAGGCGTTGATCCAGGTGCCCTGGTTGGACATGGCCTTCTGGTTGGTCCAGCGGTTGGCGTTGACCGTCTCCGCGCCCGGCGCAGACTGCCAGCTGCTGCCCGAGTGCAGCACCTCGCCCTCGTTGCGCAGAGCGCCTTGCTGCGCGAAGGATCCATAGTTGGTCACCGCGCCGGTGGCACCAACATACCACTCCCCCTCGTTGACGAGCGCACCCGTGCCGAGGTTGTGCCAGTCGGTGGCGAGGATGGTGGAACCGGCATTGGTCCACAGGCCCGCGTTCTGGTGGGTGCCCGTGAGCAGCGCATGCCCGCCGGCATTGTACCAGTGTCCGAAGTTCTGGGAGGGTTCGTGCGTCTCCCAAAAGCCGTAGTTGGTGGCCAGGGCATTGGCGGTGAGCAACGTGGGCGCCCAGACGAAGGCCTCGCCGTCGTTGCGCAGCGTGTCTTGCAGGCTCCACACGCTGGCCGGCGATCCCTGCACGATGAGCACGCCCGTATTGCGCAACAATTCCATGACGGAGAGCTGGGCGTCGGCCAGCACGAGCTGCAGCGTGTCGTCCACCTGCAGCACGAAGTCCATCTGCGTATTGGTGCCGACGTACCACTGGGCAAGGGGGGTGCCGGCCGGTATCAGCGCCTGGTCGCCCGTGGTGGGCGCACCCGCCGTCCAGTTGGCATCGTCGGTGAAGTCGTTGCTCACGGCGCCGGTCCAGACGGTCGTCTGGGCGGCCAGCCACAGGCAGGGGCATAGCATCAGTGCTACGAGTACGGAGGGTACGCGTTGGTTCATGAGTCGGATTTTGGTTTCCATGGCTTCCTTTCGGAAAAATCAATACGCAGGCTGCCCTTCCGCAGGGAAGAGCAGGTTCGGGCAGGAAACGAGGAGGCAAAGCACAGCCCGGCATCACCCCCACGGGTGCAGCCGGAGCAAAGCCCTTTTCAACAGAAGTGATTTCAGGAAATAGAGAGGAAACAGGAGGCAATACCTGCAAGTACAAAGGTAGGGGGCGCACACCCCCGGCGCTTCCCCTGTTCGGGGTAATTATTGGATGAGGAAAAATGAGATGTGTGTGGTTTGATGGTTGAGACTCGCTTGCGCTCGGTGTTGATAGGGCCGCTGGCGCGGCCTTGTTGAGACTCGGTCCCGATTCTCGGGACAGGCTCCCTTGGGCCTCGATGTTGAGATGATGCGCTTCGCAAAAGCCGGAATTCTTGTGCGGGCGCAACCTACAAGGATTCGAGGATTGAGTTTACTGCAAAAAGTCGATAGATGATAGACGATGAATACGTAACCTATATTTGCAAAACACTGACAATAAACTTTAAACACTAAACTTTAAACTATAAACTGAAACCCTCAACCACTTTTTTCAGGAGACTCAGTACTCAAACCTCACGCAATACCTT
>CAYNYN010000071.1:0-2151 GCA_964401445.1 uncultured Saprospiraceae bacterium
GCTCAGTTCTCGTCGGGCAGGAAGCTGTACTTCTCTGCGTATTCGAGCATCTGCGCGGTGAAGTCGTCGGGGTACTCCACCTTGATGTCGATGATCTCGCCGCTGTCGTCGGTCACGGGCACCAGGCGCGGGTTGATGAAGCCACCGTAGGGGGCGATGCCCAGGTGTTCGGTGCGGCGCAGCACCTCGGCATGGAGCTCGGGATCGACCTGGACGCCGTAGTTTTCGATCAGGGCGCGGCCGGCCTCGTAGTCGCCCTGCGACTTGATGCGCTGCACCTCGCGCAGCAGCTCGCCGAACAGCTCGCGCAGCTTCTCGTAGTCGTTGATCTTGAAGCACGTCTTGCCGTCGCGCACCACCTTCTCGATCACGTTGTCGGGCTGGCCTTTCTCATACACCCACTTGGCGATCATCTGGCGGTTGCGCATGTGCGCTTCCTCGATGGTGGCGCCCGGCTCGATGCGGCGCAACTGCAGCATCAGGCCGTTGCGGATGTAGCTGTCGTATTCGGCCTTGCCCACCTCGAGGCTGGGCATCAGCCCCAGCTCCACCATCTTCGGGTCCATCATGAAGTAGAGGGCCACCAGGTCGGCGCGCGCCTCTTCGAGGGGCGAGGCGTAGTTCTTGAGCGTCTCGGCGGGCGAGCCCACGCCCGGCTCCAGCTTGCCCGAGGCGTGGCCGATCACCTCGTGCAGGGCGGTGTGGATCTTGCCGGCCAGCGAGCCGTACTTTTCGGCGCGCTCGATCTCGGCCTCGTCGCAGGCGAACTCGTGCAGCAGCACGGGTCCGTCGGCCTTGTTGTAGGCGTCGATGATGTTGCCCAGGCTGACCGACTTGGAGCCGTACTCGACGCGGATCCAGTTGTTGTTGGGCAGGTTGACGCCAATGGGCGTCGAAGGCGAGGCGTCGCCCGCTTCGCCGGCCACGTTCACCACGTTGTAGCTGACGCCCACTACGTTCTCCTTCTTGTGGGCATCCATGATGGGCGAGTGGTCTTCGAACCACTGGGCATTTTCGGCCACCTTCTGCATGCGTGCCGACGCCTCGAAGTCCTTGATCTCGACGATGGTCTCATACGTGCCTTTCATGCCCAGCGGGTCGTTGTACACCTCCACGAAGCCGTTGATGTAATCCACGTCGCCCTTGGTGGCCTGCACCCAGGCGATGTTGTAGTCCACCCACTTCTCCAGGTCGCCCGTGCGGTAGTAGTCGATCAGGATGCGCAGGGCGTTGGCCTGGGCCTCGTTTTCGGCCACCTCGGCGGCTTTTTCCAGCCACTTGACGATCTCCTTGATGGCCGGGCCGTACATGCCGTCGGCATACCAGCGGCGCTCCATGAGCTGGCCGTCGGGGCCGCGCACCACCTTGCTGTTGAGGCCCCACTCGGGCGGCGTGGGGTCGTTCTTGTCGATGATACTTTCGTAAAAGGCGCGCACCTCGGCTTCCGTCAGGTCGGGATCGTAGAAGTTGACGGCCGAGGCCTTGACCAGGTCTTTCGAGGGGTCGAGGTTGGTGCGCTTGGGGTCGATCGTGGGGTCGAACATGGCGTCGAGCACCTCCTCGTCGAGCTGGTGGCCTACGGCATCGAGCAGCGACTGGAAGTATTCGCGCGAGAACTCGGGCTGGAACTTGTCGCCCGAGTAGTGGTGGTGGATGCCGTTGCTGAACCACACGTTTTTGGCGTAGACCAGAAACTTGTTCCACTCGTCCGTGGTGCGGTCGCCCGTGTAGTCGCGCACGATGTGGTCGAGCGCCCGCCGGATCTTGAGGTTGTGGCGGTAGTTCTGGTCGTAGATGATGTCGCGCCCCGAGAGGCCCGCCTGCACCAGGTAATAGACCAGCTTTTTCTGTTGGAGCGTCAGGCTGTCGAAGCCCGGAATCTGGTAGCGGATGATTTTCTTGTCGGCGAACTGTTCGGTCTTCCACACGAACGTGTCTTCGCCACCCGCGCTGCTCGCTTCTTCTGCGGGCTGCTGGCAGCCGGTCCAGGCCAGCAGCAGGCCGAAGAGCAGGTACATCAGGTTTTTCATGTCGTTGGCAGTTGTATTTCGGTGAAAAAAATGGTTGGCCCATCGGGCTCTTCGGGGCGCGGGCTGAAGTTAGGGCATTTTGCCTGCAGGGCATGGCCGGGGGCCGGCCCTTGTGACTGAA